>DATCAX010000736.1:0-5806 GCA_036512375.1 Candidatus Angelobacter sp.
GCACCACTGCAAACGACTGGTTGTAGATGGTCAAAGCCGCAGCGTCGTCATGGCTGGCGCTGGATTTGGCTTCAGTTTGGTTTTGCAATTTGCCTTGGACCAGTCCGGTAGCGGCGCTGGCCAGCAGAAGCAGAAAAAGTAGATATACCCGCATAGGTGCACGTCCTTTTTTGGTCAAATCATGGGCGGCCGAATCGGGGGAGATGACAGGAGATTCTATGCCAAATAGAGGAACGCAATACTGGGAATTTCTTGCGGGGAAATAGATAGGGGAATAGACCCATAACGATGTGGTAGTTCTTAAACGGTGGTCTGGCAGCAGACCAGCCCGTTACCAATTTGCGACCCTGACGAGAATCGTTGTCACAGGGTTCCCTCGCTAAGCTCGGGACACAGCGTTAGCAATCCACTCCGCCGCTTCTTTCGTTCCCAGATTGCCGCCGATGTCGGACGTGGTCTTTTTCTGCTGTACGGCCGCGAGCACGGCCTGGTTGATGCGCTCGGACTCTTTGGCAAAGCCCAGATGTTCCAGCATCATCGCCGCCGTGGAGATTGCGCCGATGGGGTTGGCAATGTTCTTGCCCGCGAACGGCGGCGCCGAGCCGTGCACCGGCTCAAACATTGACGTTTTGCCAGGATGGATATTGCCGCTGGCGGCCATACCCAGCCCGCCCTGCAAGGCCGCGGCCAGGTCAGTAATAATGTCGCCAAACATATTATTGGTAACGATTACGTCAAACTGTTTGGGATCGCGCGCCATGTGCATGCAAAGCGCGTCCACGTACATGTGCTGTGTCTGAATTTCAGGATACTCGGCGGCAACAATCTTGAAGACGCGCTGCCACAGTCCGCCGGCAAAGGTCATCACATTGGACTTGTCTGACATCAGAACTTTTTTGCGTCCCTGCTTGCGCGCCAGCTCAAACGCAAATCGAATCACGCGCTCTACGCCCTTACGGGTATTGAAGTCTTCCTGTGTGGCAATCTCGTCGGCAGTCCCCTGCTTGAGCACGCCGCCTGCATCCACGTACGGGCCTTCAGTATTCTCGCGGATCACTACAAAATCCACGTGCTCCGGCTTTACGCCTTTGAGCGGGCAGAGCGCTTCATCGAGCAGCTTGACCGGGCGCACGTTGGCGTAGAGATCCATTTTGAAGCGCATGCCCAGCAGGATTTCTTTAGCATGAATATTTGTAGGAACGCGCGGATCGCCCAGCGCGCCGACAAAGATGGCGTCAAAGTCGCGCTCCAGCATGGCGAAGCCGTCAGACGGGATCGTGGTGCCGTCCTTCAGGTAGCGGTCGGCCGACCAGTCAAAGGTAGTGAACTCAACTGACGCTCCGGTGGCTTCAACCACCTTCAGGGCCGCGGGGATAACCTCTTTGCCAATACCGTCGCCGGGGACGACAGCCACACGTTTTTTGGACATGGGAACAATAGTAGCAAGCGGCATTGATGTTTGGCGCGGGGCCCTTGGGGAAAGAGCTGTCTTACTTCGCCATAACTTTCTGGATTGCCTTCACCGCGTTTTCAATCTGTTTACGTTCCGCATCGCTGAGCCGAGAAAGATGCCGGGCCAGGAACTTTACCCGACGCTTTCGTCCCTGCCACAGGATGGCGGCTCCCTTTTCCGTGGCCTGAATCACCACGGCGCGGCGGTCCTGCTGGTTGGCAGTGCGGCGCGCCAGCCCTGCCGCCTCCAGTGCGTCGACGATGCGGCTCATCGTCGGCGGGCGCACCTGCTCGGCCCGCGCCAGTTCATTCAGAGACATGGCGCCGCCAAACACAAGGACCGAAAGCGCTGACAATCTGGCAGGTGCAAGGCCGGCGCCGGCATCCTGCACGCGGACCTGGCGCAGCAGGTGAATAGCGGCGCTGTGCAGGCGGTCGGCGAGCGCTTCAACATCGGTCATTTTTGCCATCGATAACCCAATGATAACCCAATGATTAGCCATGCTAACTATATGCTTGACAGAGCGCCGGCCTCGGCGGTTTAATTAGCTTTGCTAACTATATCAGAAGAAATCAGGAGCCAACTTATGGCAGAACCGGTGCAGCTTCCGCGGATCGCGGCCATCATGCTGGGGGTGCGTGACCTGCCTCAGGCGGTGGCGTTTTATAAAGACAAACTGGGCCTCAAGGTACTCATGCAGGAGCCAGCTCTGGCCTTATTGCAATGCGGCAGCGTGGTGTTGGGTCTGAGTCCAGGACACCTCCATATGGCTCCGCACGTTACCGGCGCCACGGAAGTAGTTTTTGGCGTGGATAACGTCCGCGCCACAAAAAAGGCGCTCGAGGAAACGGGAGTAGTCTTCATGGGCGAGCCGCGCGCAGTCATGCCCACGGATTGGGCAGTCCACTTTAAGGACGCGGACGGACATCTGCTGTCACTGTATGGTCCGGAAGGTAAGGCTTGATTTCTGGTAATGATTTTTAGCGATGCAGAAATTTGCGGCGCGCGTCAGGCCAGAACTCATGCAACAGGTTCTCGCCGGCGTCGCGCAAAAGGGTGAAGCTTACACATGCTGTGACCGGATGCATTCCCTGGCGCTCGCCGGGAACATAAAGATCAGAAACGGCGCGCGAGGCCGCGACACTGAGGATACGCGAGGAATTAAAAGTCTGGCCCCCGCTATCGGTGCGCGTGATCAGAACGCGGCTCATGGCATAAAGAGCGCGCTGGAAGAACGGCAGATCAGGATTGCGGAAATATCTGGGGTCCTGTTTCAGCAGGGTGGGAAATAGAAACCGCTGAAAGAAAACGTCCGTCTCATTGGTAGCGAGGCTGACGCCATACCGCTGGCCTACTCCGCGGAAACCCCTCTCGTATTCACGATTCAGATGCTGGCCTTTGGCCCGGTCTAATGCTTCGTCCATGGCTACGTTGGCGAAGGTGCGCGGCGAATAAGTGGTGTGGAGAAATACGTCGAACTTTTGCCGGGCGGTCAGCGGCTTCCAATCGGTAAGCGAAGGATATGGTTTGCCGTCAATCGCGCGGTTCACCTGCAACTTGACCAGGTTCTTCATCTGCTGGAGACGTGTTACAGGGGGCGCCAGCAGCGGCGCTTCCGCCAATGCCATGGTGACGCTTGAGGATGATTCTGTGGGATCCAGAGGCGGAGCCTGCGCAGTTGCGAGTGTACAGGTGAAGATCAAGACCAAACTGATTTTGATGACACGCATAATTTGTTGAAGTCGGGCCCCAAAAAGGGAGGGTCTTACCTTAAACAGTTAGAACTAAGGCCCGGACAAGAGGTTGTAGCGCTAAGGCAAAATGCAGCTCTGCCGCTAGAAATAAAACAGCCCAGCTTGCCTCCGGCCAGAGCACTGTGTTCGCTCTCGCCTTCGGGATCAAGCTGGGCTGCTGAATCGAATGGTTCTCCTGGGTGCTACCAATACACTACGGAAACTTTGTTCAGCCAGGTGCTGAAGCTATCCATCTTTGAATCGCCATCCATCTGGAACGCGACGTTCAATTCATTCGAGCTGGAAGGCTCGGAGGGATATGTGCGGTTCACATAGTGCGTTACGCCGTCATAAGTGAAGCCAACATAGATCACCTGGTTTGCGGTGCGCTTGAATTCCCAGGTAAGGTGGTGCCACATGAAGGCTTCCGGGACGGTGCACGCAATTCCGGTGGTCAACCATGTGCCTGCCGCGTTGCCCCAAACGTCCCAGTGTCCCACTCCTGCGGTCTTGATGTTGCATTGAGTCCCGAAGATGAAGCGCTGGTTGCCGATCGCCTGATTCATGTCGAATTCCAACGCCTGCGCTGCCTGCGGAGTCGTCAGGTAGAAGTAGACGTCATATTTGAAATTGGAGGCGGTATTCACTGCGCCAAGCTGCTTCCACCAAAGCGCGTCAGAGTAAGGAGTGGCGCCGCTGATGTTGAACTGCGTGGCGTTGCCGTCCAGCGAAGGCGAAGCCTGGTTCGGGACGAGTGAATACGTTGCCGAAGGTCCGTTGGCGCCAATACCCGCACAGACAGTACAGCTTTCCCATCCGGACATTTGCTCAATATTGTTGATGGTCACGGCGTTCGCTGGCGGAACCGGCAGCCCTGGTGTCGGCGTTGGTGTTGGGGCTGGCGTGGGGGTCGGCACCGGTGTGGGCGTTGGGGTCGGAGCTGGCGTTGGCGTCGGCACTGGTGTGGGTGTTGGTGTCGGTTTTGGAGTTGGCGTCGGGGTCGGTGCAGGCGCGCTTACTTTGAGCACCATAGCTTGCTTGTAGACTTTTCCCTTGGAATCCCAGGCCTGAACCACAACATAGTGCGTCGCGGCGGACATGACGACGGAAGCGTCGATCTTGCTTCCCATGATCTGGTACACGCTCACGTTGTCAACATATATACGCATTGCAGTGACGGGAGACGTCGATGTTGCAGACGCCGCAAAATGGATAGGTGAACCTATTGCTGACCCAGATACAGGAGATTGAACAGCAACTCCTGCAAAAGACGAAGCGGTCAGGACAAACGTAACGGTCAGCAAACTAAAAAAATTTCTCACTGCATCCCTCCAAGGGAAAAACGATTTCTTTGACTTGATAAAGAAAATCGCCAACAGCTAGGGCTGATTTATCAGGCGATCTCTTAGTTCCTTTTGGTTTTGTCCCTAGTACTGGCACTCGGGGTCAGCGACTACCGCGTAACTCTCACAAATGGAGTACATTAGCCATGTATCCGCGCACTCTTGCTGGCCGCGATCTGACCACAGGCTTAGTTTCGCTATAATCGAAAGATCGACAATCTAAGGAGATTCACCCTTGCAACAAGCTGAAATCGGCATTATGGGCGGCAGCGGACTGTACTCCATGCCAGGCCTCACTGACATCCGCGAAGTTACGGTTCAAACCCCGTTCGGCGAACCGTCGGACGCCTATGTTCTGGGCAATCTGGAGGGGCGCAAGGTGGCATTCCTGGCCCGCCATGGACGCGGACACCGCATTCTGCCTTCTGAGATCAACTATCGCGCCAACATTTATGGCATGAAGGACCTGGGCGTGGAACGTATCCTGTCGCTCTCGGCTGTCGGTTCACTCAAGGAAGAGCACAAGCCCACCGACTTTGTGATTCCCGACCAATTTATCGATCGCACCATCCATCGCATATCGACTTTTTTCGGTCATGGCATTGTGGTCCACGTTGCTTTTGGCGATCCCATCTGCCCTGAAGCAGCGGGGGCGTTCACCCAGTCCTGCAAAGATATTGGCGTGGTGGGCAAGCAGGGCGGGACGTATATCTGCATGGAAGGCCCGCAGTTTTCCACCCGTGCGGAATCGAATCTCTACCGCAGCTGGGGCGCAGACGTGATCGGTATGACCAATCTGCAAGAAGCCAAGCTCTGCCGCGAAGCTGAGATTTGCTACTCGACTTGCGCCATGGTCACTGACTACGACTGCTGGCGTGAAGGCCATGACGACGTCAATGTGGAACAGGTGCTTAAGGTGGTTCGCGAGAATGCCGAGAACGCGGCGAAGGTGGTAAAGCACGCCATCGCCATCATGCCGAAGGAACGCAAGTGCGCCTGTGGCTCAGCGATGAAGTTTGCCATCCAGACTGACAAAGATAAAATCCCCGCGGCCACGCGCCAGAAGCTGGCACTGCTGCTGGATAAATACCTGGGCAAGGGCCAAGAGGGCAAGGGCCAAGAGGCAAAAGCGTAACCGGCGCCTCCATGACCGCCGCTGCGCGCCGTGACTATCTGCTGCTCACGTCCATTGCAGCCGCCATTTCTGTTGGCGCCCTGATCTTTTATTACCATCAGGGCGCCATTCTTCTTTATGGCGACGCCGTGGCGCACATCCA
>DATCAX010000737.1:0-4524 GCA_036512375.1 Candidatus Angelobacter sp.
TACGCCGCCTGCCACAGCAGAAAGTTGCTCAGGCGCATTTCGCCGCTCGTACGGATAATCAGATCCAACTCGGGCAGGTTGCTGGTGTACATGTGGCGATTCAGGCTTTCTTCGTCGATCTTAAGATGGTCCAGGCCGCCATTGCTCTGCGCGGCGTTCACCATGGATTTGCAGGCGTCAACAATCTCTGAGCGCGATCCATAATTCAGCGCCAGCGTCATGACCATTCCGGTATGGTGGGCCGTCTGCTCCTTGGCCCATGCCATACGCTCCTGCACTTCCTGCGGAAGCATGTGGCTGCGCCCGATAAATGACAGCCGAATATTGTTGCGATGCATCAGCGGCAGTTCGTTCTTCAGATATCGATGCAGCAGCTTCATCAGGAAATGGATTTCCGTTGCCGGGCGGCGGGTAAAGTTTTCCGCCGAAAATGCATACAGCGTGAGCGCTGACAGCCCGATGTTGGAAGCGGTGGTAACCACGTTGCGGACTGAGTCCACACCTTTGCGATGGCCGGCAATACGCGGCAGGTGGCGGCGTTTGGCCCAGCGGCCATTGCCGTCCATGATTATTGCGACATGTTTTGGGAACTGGTGAGGATCAAGCTGGCTATAGAGTTCAGCTTCCTTTCGGTCCAGCCCCGAAGGAATGGTTCGCAAAACGCCTCTCAATGCACTTCAACGCTAGCACAGCAGCTCTGGTCATGCAATTTCCTGATCTGGTCGCCCAGAGATGATATCGACAGGATGATGCCTAAAGGTTGAACACGGTTGTCATTGCCTTAGATGGAACACTCTGGCCCACTACCCCAGAGACGCTGGCAAGTCTGTGGAAATTACTGTAAGCTGGTTTTGGAATAAGGCGGTGTCACATAGCACCGCAATCGCCAATGCACGCCGCCGGTAAACGTCAATTCGAGCGCGGAAAGATGGTTCGCCTGGTCGCGCTGGCCTGCATTGTGCTTGCCCTGTTCATGGCCGGGCTGGAAGCAACACACAGCCACTCTGATGCCGCGGTCGCAAGCAATTCTTCGCCCTGTGTCATCTGCCTGTCCGTGCATGCAAAGGCGCCCGTTATAGCGGTGTACCTGCTACTTGTCTTTCATTCTGTTGAAGCATTCACGGTCCCATATGAAACGCAGGGCAAGAGCGCCATTTCTGAGCTCAGTCTCTTTATCCGTCCCCCTCCTGCTGCCTGATCCCAGGCCATAAATCCAGAGCGGCTCCATAAAATTCTTTTTTGGAGGGGAACAATGTTGCAGGTGTCCCTCTTTCTTTTATGTTTCATGCTGCCTCCACTTTTGTCGGGGCAGGCGACAATTCCTTTTAGCTCTTCCGCTGCCGCTGCCAGCCAGGCCGCGACGCAAACTGGCCAGTCTGTGCCTCCTACAGCCGCCAGTGCGCCGAGGTCTGATCGCCCTGCGGCCACGCAAATCACACTCGAACAGGCAATTACCCTGGCGCTTGCCAATAGCCCCAGCATCAAAGCCGCGCGCACGCAAATCCAGCAAAACCAGGCGCAGGAAACCACAGCCAATCTGCGGCCAAACCCCGTTTTGTCGTGGGATACGCAGTTTATCCCGGTCTTCAGCGGAGACTTCTCCACGAACACGCTGAATAACCTCCAGCAGTTCGATGTTGGCGTGGGTTATCTCTTTGAGCGCGGGCGCAAACGCCAGAACCGGCTCCAGGCTGCACGCGATCAGACAGCCGTAACGGCAGCGCAGGTAGCGGACACCGAACGCACGCTGGTTTTCAATGTGTCGCAGCAGTTCATCAATATCCTGTTGGCGAATTCCACTTTGCAGTTTGCCCAGGAAGGCCTGCGCAGCTTTCAGGAAACCGTCAATATCAGCGAACAGCGCTATAAAGCCGGGGACATCAGCGAGGGCGATTACCTGAAAATCAAATTGCAGTTGCTCCAATTCCAGACGGACCTAAGTTCAGCGCGAGTGGCCAAAGTCCAGGCCTTGGGAAGCCTTCGCCAACTCGTGGGATACGCTTCTCTTCCGCACGATTATGATGTTGTTGGTGAACTGGCCTACCAGCCGCTCACTGCCGCCCTGGCTGACCTTCAGGCCAAGGCTCTGATCGAGCGGCCGGATCTTCAAGCGGCACAAAAGGGAGTGAAGGCCGCCCACAGCCAGATTTCCCTGGCCAAGGCAGACGCCAAGGTTGACGTGAATGCATCGGCAAGCTTCTCTCACGTTTCGGGCGTAAGTTCTACGTCGCTGTTTTTCAATGTGCCGCTGCCGTTCTTCAATCGCAATCAGGGTGAAATAGCACGCACCAGGTTCGCGCTGACCGGGGCCGAGCTTACCGCCAAAGCCGCCGAGGACACGGTGATGACCGATGTCACGAACGCTTATGAGTCAGCCAGTTCCAATCAGGACGTCGTGAAACTGTATGTTTCCGGCTACCTGAAGGAGGCGCAGGATTCGCGCGATATCAGCCAGTATGCCTATAAAGGAGGCGCCGCCACCTTGCTTGATTTTCTTGACGCCGAGCGGAGTTACCGCTCCACCGAACTCGCTTACCGCCAGGCGCTGGCCGCCTACATGCTCAGCCTGGAGCAACTGCGGCAGGCAACCGGAACCAGGAGTCTGCCATGAGATTCATTCGCCATTACCGACGCTTCGCTCCGCAGCTCCCGCGGATTGTTCTTCTTCCGGCGATTTCATTGGTCCTGATGCTGGCCGCGTGCTCCAGCGGTGATCCGGGCAAGACTAACGACAAGCAAGCGTCGGACGGCAACAAGACGCAGCTGTTTACTGTTCCCAAGGAGCAGGTTTCTCATATCCAGGTGGTCACGATTCAACCCACCAGCTGGCCGCGCATTCTGCGGCTGAACGGGACCGTTGCGTACAACAGCTTCCTTACCACTCCAGTCATTTCTCAAGTGAGCGGGCCGGTAAGCAGAATCCTGGTGTCACCGGGCCAGCAGGTGAAGAAGGGGCAGCCGATGTTGTACGTCAGCAGCCCGGATTATTCACAGCTTCGCGCCAATTACCTGAAGGCCCGCGATGCTCATTCGCTGGCGCACAAGAATTATTTGCGCGCGCAGGATCTTTTTGCCCACCATGCCATCGCGGAGCGTGATTTGCAGGCTGCAGAATCCGCGGAGATACAGGCGCAAGCCGACCAGCAGGCTTCGGAGCAATCACTGAAAATTCTCGGCATTCCGCGCCCGGACACGCTGATTGAAAATCCGACCTCACCTGAAATACCGGTTCTGGCGCCCATTACCGGTGAGGCGGTCGAGCGGCTGTGTGCGCCGGGACAGGTGATCCAGGCCGGACAGACCCAATGCTTCACCATCTCAAATATGGGTACGGTTTGGGTGCTTGCCAATGTTTACGAAAACCAACTCGCCTATGTTCACGTGGGCGATCCGGTCACCATCAAGACGGATGCGTATCCTGATGCGTTTCACGGTCGAATTTCATTCATGGGTGCGGCGCTGGATGCCACCTCGCGGACGTTGCAGGCCCGAATCGACACCAAGAACCCTCAAGGTCGCTTGAAGAAAGATATGTATGTCACCGCCACAGTGGTCGCGGGAAAAATCGACAACGCATTGCTGGTTCCGGATGCGGCGGTATTACGCGACGCTGAGAACGAGCCGTTTGTCTACGTGGCTGCTGCGCAGGACCAGTTTGCACGACGGCCAGTGAAGCTGGGCCAAAGCAGTGAGGGGAAAACGCAGGTTATTGGCGGCCTGCAACCCGGAGAACGCGTGGCTGGCGATGGCAGCCTATTTCTGCAGTTTGCGAGTTCCCAGTAGGTGTGGACGCGAGGGCTGGTCCGCCCGAGCGACGCGACGCAGGGCGGAAAACAAAGTTAACTGAAGAAAGATTTCTAAGCGGTTTGGAGCGTAGCGACAAAAACCAATGATCCATAAATTAGTCCAAGTTGCTTTGCGGCAGCGCTTTCTGGTGCTGATGCTGACCGTGCTACTGGTCATCGCGGGCGTTGTTTCCTTCCAGCGCATGCCGGTGGACGCATATCCTGATCTTGCTCCGCCCACCGTTGAACTCATTACGCAATGGCCGGGACACGCCGCGGAAGAAGTGGAACGCCTTATCACTCTGCCGTTGGAAGTGGAAATGTCCGGCGCGCCCAGGATGGTGGTGATGCGTTCCATCTCCCTCTATGGGCTTTCTGATATCCGTTTGACGTTTGAAGAGGGAACTGACAACTACTTTTCGCGGCAAGTGATCTTTCAAAGAATAGGCGACGCGCAGCTTCCAACTGGGGTGGCTCCCAGCATGGCGCCGCTCTTCAGTCCCAGCGGCCTCGTCTATCGCTACGTGCTGGAAAGTCCGGATCGCACACCCCAGGAACTGAAGACCATTGAAGACTGGGTAGTCCAGCGCGCCTACAAGGCCGTTCCCGGCGTGGCGGACGATTCCGGCCTGGGCGGCACGGTCATGCAATACCAGGTATTGCTCGATCCCTCGCGTCTGTACGCCTTCCACTTAACGGTCCCGCAGGTAGTCCAGGCTCTCTCAGTGAACAATGCCAA
>DATCAX010000738.1:0-6575 GCA_036512375.1 Candidatus Angelobacter sp.
ATTACCTTCATGGCCGTTCCCACGCGCCGGGAAAAGCGAACGTGGTTGCGCCGCAGGAACACCGCCACTTCCGACGTCCGCCACACCGCCGCCATCGCGCTATCGGGCTCGCGATCTTCCACAATGCGAAACTCGCGGACTTTTATCCGCAGCAGTTTTGCCTGGGCCGTGCTCTCAGCCACACGCACTCCGCTCGCCGGCGATTCACGCCAGTAAATGTCCTGGTACTTCGCCGACACCTCCTGCAAAGCCTTGTCCAGGGGCTCCAGCGTTACCGGCGCTTTCATTGGATGCTGCTCAATGATGCCGGCCGGGCCGCATTCGCCATGCAGGATCACGCCGCCATTGCGATGCGCGGCATTCAGGATACGCACCGCCGCCAAACTCACGTCCATGTCCGCGACTTCCGGCGTGGGACTGGTCTGCGCCGCTGCAGGTTTCGCCGGCGACGCCTCTTTCGTCGATTCAGGAGCAGGCTTCCCACAGCCGGAAAGCAAAACTGCGAGCAAGATACAGCAGGGTGAAAATCGGTTCCGGGCAAGCGTGATGGGTGATGTCATGGGCACGAAAAGGCTGTGAGCAGAATAGCCGTCCTGGCCGCGCCAGAGAAAGTGGCAAGTTAGCTTACAGAGGCTTTTCAGGCTCTGGTAACTAAGCAGAGGAAGGACTATGGTCATTCCTGCGGCGGCCGTTCTTGTGCACAATTGCTGCTTCCAGAAAAGTGAGGCGAATTCATGAGGAACGCATCGTTGTGCCTGTACCTTTTGTGGGCAACCGTGGCCTTTAGCCAGACAAAAAAGAGCGCGCCCGCAAGCGCCGCAACTTCGCCCATGGCCAGGATTTGCGAGGAGCCATATCAGGTCCGCGAACCGGCCGAGGGGTGGCCGGAAGGGCCTGTGCGCGTGCTTTTCCATCGCGAGAAGAGCAAAGCGCCATGGTCGGCCAATCCCGCCATCCATCTTCCCGGCATGGAAGCCGCTGCAGGGGTGAGCGCGCATACTCTGGTGTGCGTTGAAGAATCGCACCTGGAGATGGGGCAATATGATTCCGGCGAACTCGGTTACGCGCCATCGTGGAATGTAATCCTGATACGTTTGCCGGATCGCAAAGTCTATTCCGTGAGCAGGAGTCTTTCCGGAGAGATGCCTCCTGACATCAAGTGGAAGAAGGGCTCCGGGGTGGGCAAAGCGCCGAATGAAATCTTCGTGCGCTGGATGCGCCTGATCGTTGAGCAAAAGGTTGCTCGCCTGAAAATTCGCTTCAGGTCGAAGGAGTCCCACACAGTTTCCGCCATGGCATTCTCCGGCGACGGCACAAAACTGGCAGTAGCACAGGAGCCGCGCAGCAGCAGCAGCGGCACGCCGCCCGCGCCCATCAGCGTATTTGATCTGGCCACCGGCCAGCCCGGGGCAGACATGCACGCCGATTACTCCACCAGCAGCATTGCCCTTTCCAGGACCGGAAACATGATCGCCACCGAACGTTACGGGCACGTGGAAATTTGGGACGCGGCATCAGGAAAAGTCACACAGAAGCTGGAGACCCAGGACGTCGGCTCACTGCTGTTCGGCCCCGACGATGCGCTGGGCGCCGCCGGCGGCGAGAAAGCCCAGGTATGGGACATCACCGGCAATCGTATTCTGCATTCCGCCACCGGATCACAAGTGCAGTTATCGCCGGAAGGCGCTTGGATGGCGGTCAGCAACACACGCGCCGGCATCAAGGTGCAGGGGCTGGATTCAGAGCGAGAACCGGCAACCTTCCCCCGCGTGGGCGAGCGGGACAAATACTATGTGTCTCGCGATGGCCGGGCCATGGCGCGTGACGCCGCGCTCAGCTATGCCATCTACACCGCCGGAAATCCCCAGGGACTTCCGTTGGAGCTGCCGAACCTGGCCGTGAATCTGCTCTCCGCTATGGCCCCCACCCGCGATGGTTTTGTAATTGGCAACGGCGATGGCATTGTGGGAGTGGTCAGCGCGGCGGCGTCGAAACCACGCGCGTTCGCAACCGGCCTTATGGGGATCAAGGCAATTGCCGTTTCGTCCGACGGCAAGCTCATTGCTGTGGCAGACAGCATCGGCGTAATAGAGATATGGGAATTGCGATGAGCACCCCAATGCCGGTCACCTGGCGATAATTCTCGTGAGCCCGCTCTGCGGGGCGATATATCATTCGCCATCAACCTCCATGCCGTGTTTTCCCGAGTGTCGGCGATGACGTGCGATGTCGCCAATTGCCCCGATTCTTGTGGCCCTCTGCCTGTGTCCTTCAGCCAGACCCCCACCCCCCATAGAGGTTTTGTTGCAAACAAACGGCGAAGTGCAATTCGAAAGGACTGTCGAAAGGCTGTCGAAGTCCTTTTTTCTCGTTTTACAGGCTTCCAATCTGGCTAATCGCAATTGCTATTTGCCGGTTGTCACCGTCCGGTCGGCAGAGGGTCGCAAGCAGTTCCTTCCGGCTAGTCGCCGGCTACTAGATGCTTAGTTTTCAAAGACCTGACGCACTTCTACCCCTGAGGGCTACCGTACTATAGCGCAATCTTGTAAGCGAATCAATAGCGAATTTAGGTAGTGGCGCAGTTTGAAATCCTAGTAATCATTACTGTTAACAGAATGAACGGTTATGGCAATATGCTTGCATGAAGAAAAAAGCAGTGAAAACAAAAAAATCGACAAAACCGAAAAAGAAAACGACCCGCAAGCGGGAAGACTTCAGTCAAGTCGCCGTGCGGATCGTTCGTGAAGCTACCAACTCTTGAAGTGGTCACTCCTTTGCAGTCGTGACTGAGCGTGTTATTTTGCGCTCAAGAATTTTCAGGGAATCTTTAAGGTCGTCAATATCCTCTTGAGCGGAGAGCCTGATCCTCAGCACATTTCTACCAGTTTTGTAGAGCGTCCAAACCTCACGATGCGTATGGGGATGCGCCGTTTCACCCGTCTAACCAATGGCTTTTCCAAGAAGATCGAGAATCACGGTCATGCTGTGGCCCTGTATTTCATGCACTACAACTTTGTTCGGGTTCATAAAACCCTGAGAGTCACCCCGGCTATGGAAGCGGGTTTGACGGATCATGTCTGGACGCTAGATGAATTGATTGAATTGCTATAAAGATCAACAAAAATGAGCCATTTTTCTAAGAAACTCTAATCTGGAATTGGTGGTACTATAGTCATGCGGGGCATGAATAATGCTTGACATGATTACTCGGTTGGCACTATTGTGGAGGTCGCAAGTGATCAAGTCGTTCGCTAACGAAGAAACAAAAACCTTTTGGGAAACCGGCACCAGTGTCAAGATTCCTCCCTCGAATCTTCGCTCTGTGTCCAAGCGAAAGTTACAGATGGTTGATGCAGCAGCACAGCTCTCCGATCTTAAAGCACCTCCGGGGAATAAGCTGCATCCACTAGAAGACAACCGAGCTGGGCAACATGCCATTTGGATAAACGACCAATTTAGGGTCTGTTTTACCTGGAAAGACAGTCACGCATATGACGTGGAAATTACCGACTATCACGATGAGTCAAGAAAAAAGTGAGGGCTAATATGTCCTACGAGAGAAAAAGCGCAGCAGCTTGGGCGATTCATCCGGGCGAAATCTTAAAGCAAGAGTTTCTTAGGCCAATGGGGGTCAGCGGATATCGCCTATCAAAGGCCATGGATGTTACACCCCAGCGCGTAAGCGATATTCTGCTTGAAAAAACCGGGGTTAGCGCGGAAATGGCCATACGGCTAGGACTAGTTCTTGGTACTTCTCCCGAATTTTGGATGAATTTGCAGGCCGCATACGAACTATCCACCGCGCAAAAGGCCCTGAAGAAATCCGCTAAAAACATAAAGCCGATGCTCACTGCGGCATAAACAATACCAGACGATAATCAAAACCCCGCCCAGTGCGGGGTTTTTTATTTATCCACAACCCCATGAAAAATAAGCAGTTTGAATTTGCCCCATCTTGTTTTCCAACGCGGAATCAGCCATAACTTGAGCGGGACGCTCCTGGTGGTTAAGACCGGGGAACGTCCCTAACCAAAGCACCTGATAAGAGGCGACGGACTGATTGAAGAAATTTGCGGTTTGGTGAAACCCAATAAGGCTGTTGCTTCCGCAAAAACAACAGAGCGCAACATGATCTTGAAGGCGCTGGGTAGTGTGATTGTACGCGCTTGGGAATGACTCTGTTTTGGAAAAGCAACTCATTTTGGCCGCATAATAAGCGGCGTGGGCGTTGGAGTGACTATTGTTTTATCGCCAACATGGCTAACAGTGCCACCGTCTACCCCGTCCATATTCACCTTGCCGCCTTCTACGTGACTAACATCAATATTTTTTCCACCAACAATATTTACCAAAACAGGTAGATCGGGCATGGGCGTAGGGGCTGGGTTGGCCTTTGGTGTGCCTTTGCGTTTAGAGACTTGCTGATTTCTGGGCTGGGTAATACTGCACGGCAATCCCCTCTCTCGTATCTGTCGATTGAGCCATGAGGTAAGGTCTTCTTTCTTGTTCTTTGGATCGGCGTGATACTGCTGTTTCAACTCAATGCCTTCAGCGGGGCAATCAAAAGATATCGGAGTTGCCGTAGTGATGGGAGATGGCACTGGCAGCGGGCTTACAGGTATTGCAGGACTTGGCGTGGGCAAAGGAATCAACGCTGGTTGTTTTGGCTCCCTCTTTTCTGTGATTACATGAACAAGTAAGCCAATGGCAACCAGAACCAGAATCACACGGGCTGGGCGGTTGCTCATAACGAGCCATGCCCTTGGCCATCGATTTTCGATGATCTCGGCCCGCCCGATCCAGTCCAGAGCTTCCGTTGTGATGACGTATGCCAGTAGAAGAACAACTGCAACGATCTGCATACCGCAAAGTGTGTCACTGGACACCACCCTGCGTCGAGGAGTTTTTCTACCCCTCTTGGAAATCCAGAAAGACCCACTACCCGAATTTGGGTCTGGTAACAGACACGTTTGTCAGCCGTCGATGAAAGCCAGTGGGAACAGATTCGTATCAGGGCACAGGCTTCACCCGTGCCGTAAAGCGCAAATAGAAATCCCTCCGCTCTGCTGGGCCACACGGGCAATCTTTGATCGGACCCCTGATGATTGGACCCCTGATGATCGGAGCGCCTAAGGAGAAGCTGATCATCGAAAGAGCCAGTTCCGAAAGGCCGCAAAAGTGGCGACCGGCGAGCGTTCTACTCCAGAGAAGAAGCATGGGGATGCGTGTATCAGGCCGCTTCATGTATCCTTATTTTTCTTTCAATTGCAGGCGAGGAGAATCAATGAGGGCAAGGACGTTTGGGGCCTTATACGGCGTAATAGCGTTTTTAGTGGTTTGTGTTGCCGGCTTTCTGAGCGGCTGTGCCAGCGGGCACAACCAGTTTGCCTATATTGCAGGGCAGGGAACCAATGAGGCTTTTGAGTTCCGCGTGCAATCGAACGGCTCACTGCTGCCGCTGGGGACGCCGAATTTCCCGGTCGGCTCCAATCCTTCGGCCCTGGCCGCGCATACTTCAGGCGCCTTCCTTTATATAGCCGATTTTTCCGGCAATGACGTGACCCTGCTGGACATCAACCAGAGCAACGGCAATCTTTCCGTGCCGGTAAGCACCAGCATTGTTGTTACGGTCAATCCGCCAAATATCTTTCCTGCCGGCACCGGCCCGATTGCGCTGCAAATGTCACCCACAGCGCCGTTTCTCTTTGTGGCCAACCAGGGCTCCAGCAACGTTACAGCGTACACGGTTGATCCGGGTACGGGCAGCCTGGGGACGGTTCAGAACTCTCCCTTCCTGATTTCGCCGGCATCGCATCCCACGGCTCTTGCGGTCTCTCCCAAAGGCGACTTTTTGTTTGTGGCCAATGGCACGGAAGGCACTGTCGCAGTGTTTAATATTGGCGGCGCCGGCGTGTTAACGCAGGTGGGACCACCGATTTCCATGGGCACGGGCGCCACGCCCACAGCCGTGGCGGTGGAACACTCTGGCCGCTTTCTCTATGTAGCGGATTCCGCCCACAACGCGGTGCTGGGATTTTCCATCCAGAGCGGAGGGCTTTCGGCCATTACCGGCTCGCCTTTTGCCACGGGCGCAGCCCCGGCTGGACTCGGCATTGATCCACAGGGAGCGCTCTTGTTTGCCGCCAACAGCGGATCCAACAGCGTTTCCGCCTACGCAATCGATTCCACCTCCGGCGCGCTGGGCGCGGTGAGCGGATCTCCTTTTGTCACCGGGGGTGTTGGACCTTCAGCCGTCGCCGTGGACGCGGAGACTTCGATCGTGTATGTAACCGATCAGACCAGCCATGACGTTGCAGCGTTCAGCATTGCTTCCAACGGTGCGCTGCAGGCGATCACGGGATCGCCCTTTGGCGTGGCCGCGTCGGCTTCAACCATCAGCGTGGTTTTGCGCTAAGCAGTGGTGCTGCGCTAAGAACGAAGAACGAAGAACGCTGAAAGCTGCGGCAAACAATGGTGGCAATCAATGGTGGCGGCGATGGCCACTGCCGGTGTAATTCCGGCTATGCACTCCTGGTGTTTTGCCCGATTTTAAAACCGTGATAAACCAGAAAGTA
>DATCAX010000739.1:0-2835 GCA_036512375.1 Candidatus Angelobacter sp.
ATCATCAAGGATGTCTCGGCCGGCCTGATCGGCCTGGGACTGAAGGCGATCGGAATAGACAGCTTCATTGTTAGTAACCGCGATACCTTTTCATCGTACGAGGTCGAGACGACGCTTTCTTACGCAGAAGCATTTTATGTATTCTACGACGGCTTCGCGCCCAGCTCGCTCGGTGTGCCCGGCGCTTCTCCGACGGTTCAGTTCCTGGATTCCATCAATGGTTCGGTGATCAATTCCATTTCGGCTAGCCCGACAGGGGTTGATCTGGAGAATGCCGGCGCTCCGAATATTGCGCAGCGAATCATGTTCACCTTTAAGGTGGACTTCGCGAACGGAAGCGCCTTCACCGCCGAAACGCGGGACATCTACGTCCAGGCGAGTTTCGCCGGCATGCAGGACATCGCGCTGGTGCACCTGATCAAGCAGCCTAATCCTTACATGGTGGATGGTCCGATTAGTTGGTTAAGCACTGATGTGCGCGTGTTCCAACTCCGGCCCAACCATAAGGTCAATTCCTCAAGCAGTGTAGTCCTGGGAAATCCCGACACCGACGCCAATGCACCCTATACTTACATTCAGAATTTGCTGGCAGAAATGCGGGGTCACGGAAACAGTCCGGCGCCTTCGTTTGAAAATATTTCCCAGGACGAGCAGGCAAGTCAGCTGGAACTCTCCCGCACGGTCGGAGGCGTCAGGGTGCTGAATTTCGCCGTCGCCAAAGTCAGGTATCGCGCCAATACTCAGGATGCGGTAGATGTGCGGGTGTTCTTCCGCACATTCAACACGATGGTCTCTGATTTGAGTTACACGACTAATCCGTTTGCCGATGTGCAGAACTATGAGCGGTCGGCCAGCGGGACCGTCCCGCTGCTTGGTACGAACCACTTCTTTAGTGGCGCAGGCAATCAGATTGTCTCGATTCCCTATTTCGCGGAAAAGCGAATCAATTCGGCTACACAGCACATGAGCGATCAAACGGACAACACGAATAGGCAAACGTTGACCCACGCGGGAAGCACGGAAGCGCTGCAGTATTTTGGCTGCTGGTTCGATTTTAACCAGACCGAGCCGCAGTTTCCCGTCAATGTTCCGAGCGGCAGCGATGGTCCGTTTTCTGGCCGGGTGCCCATCGTCCAACTGATGCGCGGGATCCATACCTGCATGGTTGCGGAAGTGCGCTTCCAGCCGGGAGCGGTTGACCCGATATCCAATGGCGCAACTCCTGCATCGAGCGACCGACTCGCGCAAAGAAACCTGGCGATCGTCGAGTCGGACAATCCGGGCTCTGCCGCCACGCATACAGTTCAGCACACGTTGCTCATCAAGCCTTCCAAGATTGCGTCGAACCAGAAATTCGCGGTGGCGGCGTCAATAGCAACCCCCGGAGGCGACCCGACCTCGCAATACGATGAGTTGGTTATTCGCTGGAACGACATTCCCCGTGACACCCTGGCGAATGTCTATTGTCCGGACTGGAACACCGATGAGATTCTAGCGCTTACGGCTGCGTTAAGGCCCACCGCGCAACCCTTGTCAAAGGTGGACGCAAATACTATTGGCTGTACGGTTGGCGACATTACTTACATACCCATCCCTGCCACACAGCAGCCGATGCCCGCGCTGCTCACGCTGCAGTTGCCGCTTTCGGTGCGCGCCGGCGAGCAGTTCAAAGTTGATGTCCAGCAGCATTCTGGTCTTACGTTTCAAAGAACGTTATCCAATCGCCGGCCGAGCGAGGGCAAGAAATCCGTGCAGGACGTCAGCTTCTCTTCACGAAAGGTGCTAGGCGCATTTCGACTAACCATCGCTGTGAAGTTCGGGGATCCGCTTCTGGAGAAGTTGGTTCGCAACCTTGCCGTACTACGCTATATCCAGCAGGCGATTCCCACCACGGACAGTTGGCACCCGGTATTTGTTCGCTATATTGGCCAACTCAGCGATCAAATCAAGGGTTTGGGGATTGACCCGGATCTGATACCTCCCTCGGCGGATGATCCGGGCCTACCGGGTCGCACCGGCGAGCAACGTGATTGCTACACCGGCAAAGTTTCAGAGGTAATTTTCGATTGCTTCGGCGACTTCGAGGGATTTGTTCTGGAGACTTGCGGCGAATGCCACCGTTTCAGAACCACAGAAAAGGCGATTAAAGACCTGGCGCTGCTGGCCTGCAAGGAACGCCTCTTGATAACTGTGTGCGTAATCAGGGAGTGCAACGGGAGGATTTGTGAGATCATAGTGCGGTCTGGTTGATGTATCGCGTCTACTTCGCCGTTCTAGCCTATTCGGATACGTTGCGGCAAAAATCGCGAAGGAACATGATAACATCGCAGGGTAAACCTCCCTGAAACTGTCCGGAGAAGTTCAAACGCAGTCTTAGTTCGACAGTAGGCGCGGCGAACAGGTTGCGAAGAGTGTCCACTGTGGGGAGCCAACTCCGCCGGGTGGATGAGGCCCTGAAAACAAATCTGGTCTTTAGTCGGGCTTTTCCGACCGTGAAAGAACCCGACTAAAATCGGTACTCTAAAGACCGGTCAGATTAAGGCACCGCCCTTTTTTTGAAGCCGCTTCGGGAGGTGACGCAGGCGCAGTGGGAATCGGTGATGGGAAACAATCCCTCGTACTTCAAGTCTTGCGGTGGCAACTGTCCGGTTCAGCAAGTATCGTGGAATGACGCGTTGCAATTCTTCCTCCGCCGAGACCAACGCAGGTCCGGGCCGGGTAGATTCGCCGCCGATGTCAATGATGTCCGCACCTTCCGCAACCATCCGCTCGGCCTGGGCGACCGCGCGATCCAGCGAAAAGAATCCTCCGCCATCGCTGAAGGTGTCGGGGTTG
>DATCAX010000740.1:0-5641 GCA_036512375.1 Candidatus Angelobacter sp.
CGCTACCACCACACCCACGCCGGGTCCAAAAACAAATCATGCGGGTCTTACGGTGCTCGATTATCGCGGCGGCAAGACCACGCTGTGTGCTGGTTGCGGCCATAACGCCATCACGGAGCGCATCATTGACGCGATGTATGAGATGGGCGTTCAGCCGGAAAACATCGCCAAACTCTCCGGCATCGGCTGCTCGTCCAAGACCCCGGCCTACTTTGTGAGCCGTGCTCACGGCTTCAACTCCGTGCATGGTCGCATGCCTTCTGTTGCCACCGGCGTTGCCCTGGCCAACCAGAAGCTCATGCTGATTGGCGTGTCTGGTGATGGTGATACGGCGTCTATTGGCATTGGCCAGTTCGTTCACCTCATGCGACGCAACCTACCGATCATCTACATCATCGAGGACAACGGTGTTTATGGCCTCACGAAAGGCCAGTTCTCTGCCACGGCGGACCGGGGATCGAAGCTGAAAACAGGCGTGATCAATGATCTGCCGCCCATCGATACCTGCGCGCTTGCCATTCAGTTGGGCGCGACATTTGTGGCGCGGTCATTCTCCGGCGACAAAAAACAGCTCCTCAACCTGCTCAAAGCGGCCATCGCGCACCGCGGCACCGTGATGCTTGACGTGATTTCGCCCTGCGTCACGTTCAACGATCACGATGGTTCCACCAAGTCCTACAAATATTCCAAGGACCATGAGGAGCCGATCCAGGAAGTTGGATTTGTGCCGAGCTTTGAAAATATCGATGTCGACTACGACCCTGGCACCACGGCCAATGTCCGCATGCATGACGGTTCGCAACTGCGTCTGCGCAAACTGGACCGCGATTACGACGCGACGGACAAAGTCGGCGCGCTCACGCTGTTGGCTGGGTCACACGAAAAAGGCGAGATGCTGACCGGAGTTTTCTACGTGAATACCACGACGCCCAGCTTCGTCGAGCAACTCAACCTTACTGACACGTCACTGGCGAGAATGCCGGAAGAATTGACTCGTCCCTCGCGCCAGACGCTGGACGAGATCATGGAAGAGCTGAGGTAGGGTTTATATACATCCCGGGCGCAGCGAGGGAACCCTACAATCAAAAAGTATGGCTGCAAATTAGCGCGAAATGCGCAAACATAAAAGAACAATCAGGCATGATCTGATTCGTGCCCATTCGCGTGAATTCGCGGACCGAGCGATTTCCTTGAAGGTGTTTCGTAGCGATAGGGTTCCCTCGCTGCGCTCGGGATTACAGAAAACAAATTACCAAATTACCCATTCTTTCCACATCCATCTCAGGTTCTTTTGATTCCGGATCAATACCGTGAGAGGGATTTTCGTCTTCCGGCCTCTTCTTGTCTTCATTGCGCTCTTCCTGGTCGGTTGGCTGCTTCATAGATATTTGGATGGCGAACCGGTTTCCTGTGTCGCCCCTCTCCAGGCCCGGTGACGCACCCATCCCCCCGCAACTTTTCCCACCACCCGTGTTTACACCTTTATACGAACGCTCTGATCTTTATATCTGAGCTGTGGGGAAGGGTTCCTGAGGGGAACGGCGCCTTTCACTGCGGAAGTGCGATGCGAGAAGCGGCTGCGGGTGCTACCGCGGCCGCTTTTTCAATTAAACTTGACCCATGTCAAACCCGGGGCCGCTGTTTCGGCCGTATGACAAACTGGTGAAGATTACGCTGGGGGAGAAGCAGTTTGAAGTCCCTGACGGCAACATGCTTCTGCGCGCGTTCCAATTTCTATCTCCTGAAGACATCTCTTATGGAAAGTTCTGCTGGAATGAAGAGTGCCAGTACTGCCGCGTGAATTATGACCTGGGGCCGGACACGCCGAACCGCACAGCCATCTCATGCAAGCTCATGGTGCAGGATGGAATGCGCGTGACGGAAGTGGCGCAGGAGATCAAGTATTGTTTGCGGAAGCTGGAGCTGGAGCTGAAGGTAAAGCCGGCAGTCAAAAGCTAAAGATTATTAGAGTAAAAGCTTAGCGGTGGCTGGGCGAAGGGCGGGCAGGTTTCTTGGAGGCCGCGCCGGCGGCCCCCAGTTTTGTAAGACGGTCGCGGGCCTGCAAGGCCTCCGGGCTTTTCGGATAACGGCTGATCAGGCTGCGCAACTCCTGCACTCCGGCATCGCGCTGGCCAAGTTCCAGCAGTGCATAAGCCTTCTTCAACTGCGCCGCGGCGGTTTTGTTCCCGCCGGGATACTGATCCAGTACTTTGTTATAGGCCTGCACGGCGCCGCTGAAGTTTCCCTGGCGATAAGCAATCTCTCCCAGATAGAACTGTGCGTTGCCGGCAAGATCAGTATTGCCATAGACCTGAAGAAACTGCGCGAACTCCTGCGAGGCCAGATCGTTCTTGTTGGCGTTGTAATCGCGCAAGCCGTCGTTATAAAGCTGGTCAGCGGGCGGAGCCTGCGGCATATTGTTGGCCGTGCCGCCTGGAGCAGCGCCACCGGGCTGTCCGCCGGAGGGAGAGGTAATATTCTGCTGGTTCGTCTGCATATCGTCGAGCTGCTTGCTGACTTTTGCCAGACGAGCTTTTAATTCGTCTACCGCATCATGCAGCGCCTGCACCTGTCCTGAAATCTGATCGACCTTGCTGCCCGCATCATTGCCCTGCTGGCCCAGAGTTTTTTGCAGGTTCTGGACAGTTGTTCCCATCTTGTTCACGTTATCGGTCTGCTGGGTGAGCAGGTCTTTCATCACGCCCATGCGCTCGTCAAACGACTGCTGCATGCGCGACATGTTGTCCTGCATGAGCTGGAGCTGGGTCTGGATCTGTATGAGCTGGGATTTGGTGTCTGCGGCGGCAGCAGAATGGCTGGCGCACATGGCAAAAAGCAACAGCGCGAGCACGACGGCAAAACTTTGTTTCTTCATAGGCATTTAACTCGTTAGATGCAGAATACCTGTTTGATCCTGCAAGGATTTTTCTTTTTATGACGAGGAAGCGTTTCCTCTAAGTGTGCACCGGAATCAGGGCTTGCAGGAACCAAACCTTGGGTGCGAACCAAACTTGATAAGCCGGACGGGCACTGGCCCGCCCGGTCTTTTGTTTAGTTTAACAGCTGTTTAATGTAACAGCGTGAAGTGATCGCGGCGGTTCTTCTGCCAGCAATCTTCGTTAGCCTCAGAGCACTGCGGTTTTTCCTTGCCATAGCTGATGGTCTTGATCGCGTCGGCGCCAATGCCGTTCCGGATCAACGCCTGTTTAGCGGAGTCCGCGCGATGCTCACCAAGAGACAGGTTGTATTCGGTGGAACCGCGATCGTCGCAATTGCCTTCAATCTGTACCTTCCAGCCCTTTTGCTTGATGAGCTGTGCTGCCTGGGCCAGCGCCTGTTGTCCGTCCGGACGCAGGTCAGCCTTGTCATAATCGAAGTAAACATCCTTCACCATCTGGGCAAAGAGCTGTTCGTCTGTGACGTTGCTCGGCGTGGGTGCTGGTGTCGGGGTTGGAGTTGGTTTTGCTGCCACCTCAACCTGCGCTGTGGCTTCCTGCGTTCCGGATGCGCCCTTCGCGGCCAAATGATACGTGGTGGTTTGTGTCGGCGAGACGGTTTGTGACCCGCTGGGATCAACCTTGTTGCCATCCAAAGCAACGTCAGTTGCGTTTTCCGTGCTCCATGTCAGCGTGGCCGATTGGCCAGCTTGAATGGAAGCCGGGTTGGCGGAAAGATTGGCGACCACTGCTTTAGGCGGCGGTGGCGGCGGTGGTGCAGTCTCTTTCTTTTTACAACCGCTTGCCACCATCAACAAAGCCAGCACCCCCAGGACGACGATCCGATTGCTCTTGCTCTTATTCACCCTCATGTCCTCCAAAAAATAATGCGATTTACTATAAGGCCTATTTAAAGCTCCAGTTGGGCTGGCTATTGCGACCCTGGCGCGTCAGTTGTTGCAAGTGCGTGCCGTCCGCCAGAACGCTCCATACCTGTTCATTGCCGGTGCGATTTGACTGAAAAACAACGTGCCGGCCGTCCGGAGACCACGACGGAAAGTCATTGCGCCCGCCATCGTGCGTCAACTGTATGATCTGCCGTGATGCAATATCCATAAGATAAATGTCTGAGCCGCCCAGCACGCCGGGGCCATAATTCCGCACCCAGGCAAACGCCAGCAGCAATCCATTGGGCGACCACGCGGGCGAAACAGCATAGCCCTGATCGGTCATCTTTTGCACGTTACTACCGTCCGCATCCATCACGTAAATCTGCGGTAATCCGGTGCGTCCGCTGACCCAGGCAATCTGGCCGTTGGTTTTGGGATTGAACACCGGAGACACGTCGCCCTTGCCGGTACTCAGCCTGCGCGCGCCCGCGCCATTTGCGTCCGCGATAAATATCTCTGACAGTCCGCTATGCATGGAAGATGAAAAAGCGATTTTAGTTCCATCCGAGGCCCAAGCGGGAGAAAAGTTATCACCGCCTGCCCGTGGGAACGCCACGGTGCGGTTCAATTCCAGCGAATACATCATGATCTGCCAGGAATCTTTGGTCAATCCGCTGAAAGCCAGGCGCGAGCCATCGGGCGAAATCCGCGGTGACAGCGCAATCGACCCCAGCTTGGTGACCTGTTTCTGGTTCGCGCCATCATAGTCCATTGACCAGATTTCCTTGTTCCCGCTGCGATTGCTCACAAAATAAATCTGGCTCTCTGCGATCCCGGCAATCCCGCTGCCCAGGCGGGCAATAATCTCATCGGCAAAACGGTGCGCGATCGTGCGCGCCATGTCCGGCGTTGCATCTTCCTTATATTGCTTGCCCAGGATCTGCGGTGCGCCGGGATTCTTCACGTCATAGAGCCAGCCCTGGACATCCACTTTCCCGCTATTCACGCCCAGATTGCCGAACGTGAGCACGCCGGCGTTCGGCGGCGGATCTCCCCACGCCTTGGCGTTCAACTCCGACGGCTGCCCTGGTGTTTGCGACGGATAAAAACTCTTCGCCACCAGATCAAAAATTCCGGCGTTGTCCAGATCGTTCCACAGCGTCTGGTTAAAGACCGTGTTCAGCGGAGCCGTCTGCGCGTCAGCGTTTGCGGCTTTGAAATCCGCTACGGCGATGCGCGGCCGCTCCTGACCCATGTTCAGTTCAATCTTGATTCGGTCCTGCGCGGCAGCGCTCAAAAAGCCGCACAGCGATGTGCAACTCAACAGAAGTAAGAAGATCGTTTTTCCTGTACCGATTCTTTTTTCTTTAACCATGAATTCGCCTATTTGGGAGGATAGTCAAACCAGAAATCTACGGTGACTCTGTTGCCTTCCGGCAACTTGCCGAAGGTATCAATACGCTGAATGGCCCGCACGGCCGACTGATCCAGTGACGGTATGCCGCTGGTCTGCGCCAGATGCACATTGGCCGGACTGCCATCGCCCATGATGTCAAATTCAATAAACGCCCGATGCGGCGCCTTGATGCGCGGATCAATCTCATACGTCAGCCAGTTCTGCTGCACCCGCCGCTTCACTCCATCAACGTACCAGCCATACTTGCCGCCAAAGTCGGCATTCTGGAAACTGAATCCGCCTTTGTAATTGCTTGTTGTCACGGAACCATACGGTCCGCTCACCGGCCCGCCTTCACCATAAGGGACAGCCGTTTCGGGCGTGGGAATCGGCCGCGGTGGCGGCTGCGCATGCGCCTG
>DATCAX010000741.1:0-3424 GCA_036512375.1 Candidatus Angelobacter sp.
GTTGAAAAAGAAAGCAGCCAGAACGGCGAGGAAGCCGAGGGCCTGATCTCAGCTCTCGACAATCCTCTGACCAAGATCACCATTGTTCACCAGGTGGATTCGACGGGGACTTCCAACTCGCCGGTCACGGTGGATATTGGCGTCAACTCCAGCACCGTTTACAGCGTCCGTGCAGACAAGCTCAACATCACTGCTCCGGCGTTTGACGCAACCCATATTGGCAAAGGCCAGCGCATTGAAGCTGATTCCAGCACCAATGTGACGCCGCTTCTTGCCACCAAAGTAAAACTGCGTGAGCAGGCCCTGATTGGTACGGTCGCAGCTTCACCCGCGCCCACCACGTCAGGCTTCACCATCACAATCAGTCCAACGTCCGCTTTCGGCACTCTGAGCGGCGCGACCAGTGTGGCGGTAACCTTCGCCAACGGCGCGACTCTCAAGACAACTCCTGTGGCTGGAGCCACCATCCGCGCACGCGGCCTGGTGTTCTTCAATGCGGGTGTTTACTCGATGATCGCGGTCCGCGACGACGACAATCACTAAAAAAGTTCCTCTACCCCTCAAACCTTGAAGGCCTGCGCAAGCAGGCCTTCTTTTTTTATGTCGCTGCGCTCCAAACCGCCAGAGAGATAATTCCATTCAAACTTTCTCAGCTCCTGAAACCGCGGGCTCGCCGCGCAAGTCGGGCTCGCCCTTCAATCTTTTGCCGGAGATTCACAGCTGTGCTCCAAACCGCAAGAGAGATAATTCCATTCAAACCTTCTCAGCTCCTGAAATCGCGGGCTCGCCGCGCAAGTCGGGCTCGCCCTTGATTCAGTACTTAGTATTTGGACTTGTCTGCAAGGATCGGCGCCCTTCAGGATAGGCAAAACTATTGCGGACTTACGGCTAAGCGCTAAATACCAACTACTGATCCTTATGGCTTGGCATAGGGCAGCGCGCTCAGTTCGCTTTCGGGAGCCACGCGCACTTCAATGGCGCCTTCTTGCGGCAACGCATCCACCGGCAAGCCATCTCGCCATAAGGAAAAGCGAATGCGCAGCCGGGCTCCCGACGCGGCATTCAGCAGCTTCAGCGCGGCCTGGCATTCAAAGATGGACTCAATTCCAACTCGAACCGATCCGGTTTCCTGTTGTTGTCCGTTCTCGCCCAGCTTCCATCCGCGAAGTTTTCCTTCCGAAATGTCGGCCTCAAGCCGCACTGCCTGGCCTCCATTGCCGCCGCCCGGAACCACCGTCTCAATAGCCACAACCAGCCGCGTGTCTCCCGTGGCCCACTCTGCCGGATCATCGATGAAATCCACCCTGCAGTAAAGGCTTTCTTCGTCAATGCCGGCATAGCCGGTATCCAGCAGAAACAGCTTTCCGTGCATGGCTGAAGAATGCCGGTCGGCGACGTGCGATGCTGCTCCCAGCCACTCAAAGTAGCCAATGTTCTTTCCATCCACCGCCGGATGGATATACGTGGTTTGCGGCGTGAACTGTGGTTTGGCGTGCACGCCGGCGATCGGCTGCGCCAGAGCGTCAGGCGGCGTTCCGCCCAGAGCAAGATAGACATTGGAAAGGTGCTTCCGGTACAGCTCGTCAAAATCGCTATCGTTAGCGGAATGGTGCTCGGGACCGTACCACCAGTTCCAGTCACTGCCCTCTGCGATGAGCAGTTCTTCGTAGGCCAGCGCTGTCTGTTGTTCAGACGCCTTGCCGACATTTTCCTGGAAGAAATCTCGTGCCGCAGTAAGCTGGTCCCACGCTACGTTGTCCTCAGGTGCGCCGATCCAGACGTCGAAGTTCGAGTTTATCCATGAGCCAGGAACAATTGATCCCATTGTTTGGGGGGCCGGTTCCCGGTCAATGGCTTCAGACACAGTCAGCGCCTCTATCGACGGATCTTTTTGAATGCCATCGTACAGTCGGCGCAGAAACTCGCGTCCGGACTGAGGAAAAAACTCCCATGCATTCTCACCATCCAGGATAATCGGCACCACTGCCGTCTTGCCTTTCGCAAGCACCGGCTCAGCAGCCTGCTTTACCCGGCGGATAAAATCGTCCGCAGCCTCTTGTGCCGGTACGCCTGAATATACAAAGCCGATCAAGTCAGAGAGTGAATGGTCGCGGAACACCATGTTCATTTCCGCGGCGTCCTGCTGCCAGCGAAAAATCTGGTAGAGTTTCCCGGCTGCGGCTGCATCCAGCCTTCCACTGCCATCGCGCTGGAAAATCGTTCCCAGCGAACGACACAGCACGCCCTCGTCGGTGGCCATCCACTTCACTCCCAAATCATGGGCGATCGTCAGGGCTTGGTTTGACACGCTTCCTTCTGAAGGCCACATGCCACGCGGACGCGTACCAAAAACCTGCTCATGCAGGGTCAGCCCGCGTTCGATCTGCTCGCGAGCATCTTCCGGATGGCGGAAGCGCTGCGCCGGGAGCGGCAGGCCATTGTGCGACACCGCGCCCATGTTGGTATCGCAAACCAGGGGAAGGATGGGATGGTAAAAAGGCGAGGTTGAAATCTCAATCGCGCCGCGCTTCCCTGCTGCGGCATAGGCCGGCAGCACCTTTGCGAGAAAGGCTTGTTCAATTTCGATCACCTGCTGCTGGTCTTTGAGCGAGTACTCGCGCCCTTTGGTGATCAGCTCGCTAATGCAGGGGTCGTCCAGAAAAAATTCATCCATCCATGCGATCTGCGAGAGCACCTGGAGGTCTGTGATGTCGCCGTTGCTCATGCGTCGCGCATTGTTCTGGATGTCTTGCGGGCGGGTGTGAAACTCCTGCCAGAGTTCACGATAGCGCGGATAGCGGCCAATCATGTTTTCCGCGTTGGCTTGAAACAGGTACTGGAGCGCAAACAGCCGCTCCGCCAGGTCCATCTCTGCCGACGGCATGGCTGCCACTTGCAGGAAAGGATCCTGCGCAGTCCCGCTAACGTACTCCTGCAATTGCGTCACCAGCGAGGGAACCAGATTGAACGTCTGGTGCAGGCCGGGAAATTCATCCAGCAGCTTCACCATACCGTAATAGTCCTTGAGCGCATGTAAACGCACCCAGGGAAGACGATATTCCCCGGTGACCAGGTCCTTGTAATAGGGCTGGTGCATATGCCAGAGGAACAGCAAGTGGATTGCGGGCGTACCCATTGATTATCCATTAATAACACAAGCGGGCTTCTGCTAGACTTTTAGAAGAAAAACGCGTGCGCATCTTTACCCGCTACATATTGAAGGAAGTGCTCTGGCACGGGCTTATCGGGGCCTCAGTCTTCACGTTCGTTATTTTTATGCGCGAACTCACGCGCATTCTTGAAGCCGTGGTGCGCAACAGCGCACCTTTTCCCAGCGTAGCGGAAATTTTCTTCCTCACCCTGCCGGCGGCATTGAAAGTCACGATCCCCATGGGAGTGCTGGTCGGCATCCTCCTGGGTCTGA
>DATCAX010000742.1:0-2623 GCA_036512375.1 Candidatus Angelobacter sp.
TCGTGCGACGAGGTGCCGGGCTGATCAGTAAACATCGCAAGCACTTCATGCCCGCTCTTGCCGTCATAAAGCGGCATGATCATGGGCTGAATGACGGAAACCGTGCCGTCATAAGAGCGCGCGTCGCTCCAGGCTTCCAGGTAGTGCGTTTCCGGCACATGCCAGTGCATGTGGTCGGTAGTCTCATTTTTGTAGCTGGAGAACTGGATGCGCAGCTTGACCTTGTCCACCGCACTCACAAAGTCGAGATCGACCGGCGCGTTATATGCCGGATTGCCGCCGATAATCACCAGCGTATCGACCTTGCCGGCATTCATGTCAGCAATCAGTTCTTTGATCGACTGGCCATGTTCCACGGCATCCACTTCAACCGGATCAATGTACGTAACCGTCTGGCCGACATTTCCCAGCGCGCCGTTGATGGCTTGCGCCAGCGCATACACAGCAGGCGATTGGAATTCCCCGGGAACGACCAGGCATTTGCCCTTGTGGTCGGTCAGATCAGCGGCGACGGCGTCAAGAAATTTTTGCTGTTCCGGGGTGAGATTGCCCGCCGCTCCGCCGACACCAACTTTTGCCGCCAGAGCGCGCGCAACGTTCTCAACTTCTGAAGGCCGCAGCACCAGACGATGATCAGCCTTGGCTCCGGTGGTGGAAGGAGCACTCTCCGCCACATAAAGGCGGTTCATCTGGTCGCCATTTTCCAGCTTGCGGCCGCGCATGAAATCGCGCGCATAGCGCACAAAGCCCGGGAACCAGGCGCCGGAAAGGAAGTCTGCATCGAGCGAGACGACCACGGCGGCATTCTCAAACTTGTAAATCGGATCGTAATATCCGCCGAAGGCCAGCCTGGAGCCGGCCCGCATGTTATCGCGGTTGATCGGGTCCCAGCGATGCCACTTTGCTTGTGGAAAGGCCTGCTGCACGGCCTTCATCTGCCAGCCAAACGTGGGTGAACTAATGGCGCCGGTAAGGAAACGCAGTCCTGCGCCCTGTTTGGCTTTGAGGCCGTCTTTATCATTGATCTTGCTGTTGACCGCTATGGCAAAGTCGCCCCATGAGTGCAGCTCGCCCATATAAGTCAACGTGGTAGAGCGATCAGGGTCATAAAGATTCAGGATTGAAGCCTGCGCAAACAGGTCAGTGGCTCCCATGCTGGCCGCATGCAGCGGATTGCCTTCAACCTTGGTGGGGCGAAATTCATGTGTTTCCACCAACAGAGGCAGCGCGTGGCCATGAAACGGCATGGCTGTGGCATAGAAAATTGGCTTGCCGGGAACCAGCTGTTCCGGCTGGCGGACGTAAGGCAGGATCTGTTCCAGCGGCTGCCGCGTGCAACCGGCCAGTCCGGCCAGCGCCATGGACGCTCCAGCCAGCTTCAGAAAGCCGCGACGCGAGACAGGATCGACCCACTCTGACGCCTGACGCGGGAATTCACGCTCCAGCAGCTCCCCGAACGCCTCCTGGTCAGCAAGTTCCTCCAAAGTACGCCAGTACTTTGGACCTTTGGCTTCGGCCAGTTTTTTGCGCACGGTTTCCAGCTCCATGCTGGCCGGCTTAATCTCGCTGGCAGAAATCAGATTGGGACTTAAATCGCTCTTATTAGACATTCGTTTCCATTTGTTTCCACCTATCGGTGGCAGGTGGAGCAACTGGTTATGTCCTGCGACGTGCGCAGGTGATATTTTTCCCGCAATGCTTTACCCAGCTCAAACTGGCTGGTATAGGATTTCCCGTCAATTTCAACCGAGTGCTCGTTGCTCGGCTGCTGGTACTGCATGTTAAATACCTGGTCCTTGGGACGCAGGAACTTTTCCGGCTCACGATGACAGTTCAGGCACCACTCCATTTGCAGTGTGTTTTCTTCGTACATCAGCGGCATCGCGTCCACCTGGCCATGGCAGCTGAAGCAACCAACGCCCTTGTTGACGTGAATGCTGTGATTGAAATATACAAAGTCCGGGAGATCATGCACGCGCGTCCATTGCAGGGACTCGCCGCTGGAGAAACTGAAGCGCACCGGCGCCAGCATGGGAGCGTTCGTCCAGATCTGCGCATGGCAGTTCATGCAGGTCTTGGTGGGAGGAATTCCGGCAAAGCTCGATTCCTCAACCGAGGTGTGGCAATAGCGGCAATCCAAACCCAGGCCTGCGGCATGATGCTGATGACTGAACGGGACCGGCTGTTCCGGAGCGATGTGCTGCGCGGTCACATAGGGTGAGCGCTGAAACTTCATGAGCGCCGCGCCTACCGCCGAGAGCAGGAGTACTACGCCGAGAATGCTGGCGCGAGCCAGAGTATTTGCGCTGCGATGAAAGATCTGTGCCATCGAATAAAAGTTGCCCCGTGAAACCGTCGCGCTGCTTCACTCGACGCGTTCGGCAGTCCCCCAGATTCATCTGTGATCGAGATCACTGACGAAAACGGATGATTATAAACAAGAGTTGCGCGTTTCAGCTACCCTTCACCCGGCAAAAGCAAAAAAAAACTTTGCGCCTCTCAAATTCGGCTCGCACCTACGACAACCATCTTAGATTTTTCTTTCGGTACGGTTGTAGAACACAAAATATTTGTGTTGCTGGTGAACCTCGCGACACCAGGTCCCGGTTTTTTCGCCAGAACG
>DATCAX010000743.1:0-2967 GCA_036512375.1 Candidatus Angelobacter sp.
GCAGTACTCCCAGGTTCGTGACAGGCCGCAGCAAGAGCGCCATTCCAACGGCGAAGAGCAGGCCGCCGGCGCTTCCCTCAATGGTTTTGCCAGGACTGATTGCCGGGGCGAGTCTGTTCCTACCCAACAACTGGCCGACGACCTGGCTGAAGCCGTCGAATGCGCACACGACAAGCCACAGGAAGATTGATCTCGCAGGTGATGAAAGCCACACGAAAAGCACTGCTGCCGCGCCAATGAGCAAATAGAAAAGACCGATCGTGCAGGCCACCGCCAACCTGCCGCCACTTGCGCGGAGCAGCACACGGAAGAGTTCGCGTGCTCCCAGCGCTACGATTACTGTCATCAACCCGCTCAGAATCCAGTGCCCCGCAAGCGCGGCGAGCAGCACAAGATTGACGATGCAGAAATAGGTGATGAATTTGATCAGGCGCTGGCGGCGGACCGGAGGCGGTTGCGTCCGGCTTGCAACATAGAGCCCCACGCCCCCGATCAGGAACGCCGAGACAAAAATCACCAGCACGCGGCCGATCATGAAGCCCCTGGCCCATTGCATACAAATGCCGAGGGCAGAATGCTGATGTCGACGCAGATAACCTGCGGGAATAATTCGCCGTCCATCATCAGGCTCTGCGGGGAATCCAACTGTATCTTTGCGTTCCTGGCCTGCCTGGGAGTGGACGGTTCATACGCGCCTGTTCCTGAAAGCGCCGACAGGTTGTGCAGGGTCTGCTTCGCCATGCCAGCGTCCATTTCCATCGTCTCGAAAAGTCCGTCGGAACAACTTGCCTGGCGAAAGGCCTGGAAGTTTGCGAGATGGCGAGTGTTGTTGGCGACAAATCCGCTCAACCGCACCTCTTTAGGAACCTCGTCTTCATACTGAATGCGAGCTCCAAAGTGCAAGGGCCAGGTGGCCGCGGCCGCTGCTGCATACGACATCTTTCCCAGCGATGCCAGCTTGCGCGCACGCAGCGTGACTGCGGCTGGATAGCCCAGCGCAACCGTGCTCGCCGACAGGTGCCTGGATCGAACGCCGTTCGCAGTCGTCACGTGTACCGCCATCAGATCGATGAAGCGGGCCTGCTCCCAATGGATCACGTCGAGAAGAGGGCGGTGCAGCAGACCAAGATCGCGCGCCAGGGAGTTTCCTCTGCCGACCGGAATCAGCGCAATCCGTTGTTCCTTGCGATCAATTCCCTTGAGGATTTCGAACAGCGTTCCATCGCCGCCAACCGCGATGACTCCGCCGTATGCCTGTGCTTGCAGGGCGAGCTGAACCGCATGTCCTGGGCCGCTGGTGAGCTCCGTCTTTACTGCAATGCGCCGCAGCCCTTCCAGCATTGCTGAGAAGCGGGCACAGTTCCGGTTCCCGCCCGAGCGCGGGTTCACGATGGCGAACCAGTGGTCTCTCAGGGCGCCCTTCTTTTGGCGGCAAGCACGCGATGCAAGCCCCCGACGTCGCTTCGCCACTCGGGCAAAACGCAGATAAGCGCCATCTCTTCACAAAGCGAAAGGACATAGACAACCACGGCTAATTGGAACAGCCAGCCGTGATAGCCCCATAAGAAAAGCGACATGACGAAGATGCCGGCCATGTAGGCTGCAATGCGGTCGAGCAGCGTGTGAAAGCTGGAGACTCTTCCGTAGCGCGCCAGCGATGCGATTATTTCGGCAACATAGAAGACGAAAACCAGCACCACGGCCGGATGGTGTTCGGAGACAAAAGCCTTCTGGAAGACGAAGACGCCAAGAAATCCGATCAGCATGGTAGCGGCGTCGGCCATGGAGTCGAGCGAAGCGCCGAGCCTGGAGGTCAGATGAAATGTGCGCGCGATCAAACCGTCAAGGATGTCGCTCAGCAGGCAGGCGAGCAGCAGCCACTTGAAGAACTCAATGCGATGAAAGAAAACAGACGCAAGAAGAACAGACGTAGCGCAGAGACGCGCAATCGAGATAGCGTTGGGAGTGTTCCGCCAAATTCGGCGCAAGATGGGATTGGCTTCCTGCATGAAGCTGCCATTATAGGGGCGATTCCTCTTGATCCGTCTAGGGGGTTGATTCAGCAGGAGTGATGTCGACTGCGGACTGCGTGAACAGAAAATGCAGTATCCACACGCTGGGGACGGCCCGCCCATCCATTTGCGCGGGCTTGAATTTCCACTGCTGCGCAGCCTGTAGAGCCATTTTGGCAAAATACTTGCTTGGTCCAGCAGAGTCGAAGCTTGCGTTTGAAACAGCTCCGCTCGCATCAACCTCGACCCGTATGCGCACGTTGACCTTGCCCTGGATTGACCTCACTGCGGCCGGCAATAAGTCGGGCATTACCCGCTGAGCGACTTCACCCTTTACCGCGGCTCCATTCGTGGTTGTGTTCTGCGCTGCCGGAGCTTGCGCCGGGGCAGCCGGTTCCAGCTGCTGAGGCTCAGGCGCGGGCGAGGGTTGCTGAGCTTGCTGTGTTGCCGCGGTGGTGGCCGCTGGCGCTTGCTGCTGCGCCGGTGCTTGTTGTTGGTCCGCGCCCGGGATGGATGGCGGAGTGTTGTGAGACCGCACCACAATCACGGCGAATGACGCAACCAGGATGAGCACCACTGTGATGAGAGCAACCATGCCGAGGTTGGAAGGCGGCTTCTTGTCGATGACGGATTCCGGTTCCCGGCGCAACTGCTCAGGATCCAAAAGAGCCTTGACATCGCCGAGTGCGCATCGAAGCGCGGGTTCCGAAAAGAGACATTCGCGCGCAATTTCTTCAAAGGGTTGCGGAATGGATTTCGGAACAGTCGGATCAGTATCCGTCGAACTATCCCATACTGGCGGGCGCTGGGTCAGGGCTTCAACCAGGGTGACACCCAGTGACCAGACATCCGCGGCGGGCGAGATGGTCCCGGTAGCTGCTTCGGGTGCGTCGTAGATGCTGAGGTCTATTTCGTCACTGCGGAGCCCGCCTGCGACGTAGAGACTGTCGCCGGA
>DATCAX010000744.1:0-7444 GCA_036512375.1 Candidatus Angelobacter sp.
GGCTCGCCGTGTCGCTAATGCTTGCCTGCGTTCTCGGACCTTTTCTTCTCGCGCAAAGCCAGCCACGCACTATCCATGTGTTTGTGGCACTGGCCGACAATAAGAACCAGGGCATTGTGCCGGTGGCGGCAATACTGGGTAATGGTGACGACCCGAAACATAACTTGTATTGGGGATCGGCTTACGGAGTAAAGACCTACTTTGCCCGGAGCGCGGATTGGCTTTTAATTGGATCCAGTCTTAAGCCGAAACCAGAAATTCTGGAGCGATGCATCTTCAAGCATCGGACCCAGGATGTGTATCTTGTTGCCGATGCCTACCAGGGCAAAATGATCAGGCAGGCGATCACAGATTTCCTGGAAGCCGCAGCGGGCGGCGAGTCTGAAAACGTCCCACTGAAAATTGGCGAACAATCCCTGGTCTTGAAAGCACGCGGTAGCGCTGATCTTGTGGCCTATGCCGGGCATGACGGGCTGATGGATTTTCAGTTGACGGCGCTTCCACAGGGAAAAGCTACGCGACACACTCCCGCGATCATCCTTGCCTGCATCAGCAAATCCTATTTCTCCGCGCCACTGCGCGCAACCGGCGCCACGCCGTTGGTATGGACCACGGGACTGATGGCTCCGGAAGCTTACACGCTGAAGAGCGCCTTGGATGGCTGGATTCTGCATGAAAGCAACGAGCAAATCCGTGAGCGTGCAGCTGCTGCCTATGACAGATATCAAAAGTGCGGTCTCAGGGGCGCGCGAAGGCTGCTGGTTACAGGCTGGTAAGAAGGTGGGTCAAGATAGCTTTCGCGCCAGAAAATCTTTCACCACTGCTGCCGCGTCTTTTTTCTCTCCGTCCACCGCGTAATTCATGCGGCGCATGTCGTCGGCGCTGACGCGTCCGCTCAAATGCTGCAAAGCTGCCGCAATTTCAGGATTGCGCTGGAGCGTTTCGCGCCGGACGATGGGCACCGCATCATAGGGCGGAAAATAGTGCTGATCGTCCTCCAGCACAACCAGGTCGAGCGCGGCGATAAGCCCGTCAGTATTGGAACCTGCAACAATATCGACCTGATTATTTTGCAGTGCGCGATAAAGCAGGCCCAGGTCCATCACGCGCGGCGCTTCGGCAAACTTGAGATTGTATCTTGCACCCAGACCTTTAAAGCCATCAGGCCGCTCAAGGAATTCATAACCAACGCCAAGACGCAGTTGTGAAGATACAGCCGCAGCATCTGAGAGCGTCTTCAAGCGCAGACGACGCGCGTCACTGCCGCGCATGACCATGGCAAAAGTATTATCAAAGCCGAGCGAAGGCAGAACTTCGAGCCCAAATCTCCGCGAGTAAAGATCTTTCACGGTGTTGAAGACCGCGGCGTGATCGGAAACCGGCTTTTCCTTGAGGATCGCCACCAGCGCGGTCCCGGTGTATTCCACATACATGTCGATGCGTCCCGCAAGCAGCGCCTGATGGCAGATATAAGTTCCAGCAAGATAAAAGCGTTTGTCGATGGGCAGCGGAGTGACGCGGCCGAGATATTGCGCCAGCAGTTCGCCCAGCACCAGTTGCTCAGTGAAATTTTTGGAGCCCACGGCAAGCCCTGAGCTTTTAGGCATGCAGCCGGAGAGCAGCAGAGCCAGCGCGGAGAGGAAGCGGCGGCGGTCCATCATCAGGTGGCCCATTAGTGGTGTGTCCGAACCAGCGAGCGTTGGATGAGGCCGAGGAGGAAGTCGGCTGAGAGCGCCATGAGCGCGGCGGGAATGGCGCCAGCCAGAATCACGTTGTTATCGACCATGGCCAGGCCGCGAAAGATAAATTCGCCCAGCCCGCCCGCGCCAATGGCGGCAGCGATGGTGGCAACGCCAACGGTGATGACCGTGGCAGTGCGTATGCCGGCCACAATCACGTTCGAAGCCAGAGGCAGTTCCACCTGCCAAAGCAATTGCCGCGACGTGAGCCCCATAGCAACTGCGGCTTCACGAACCGGAGCGTCAACGCCAGCGATTCCGGTATAAGTATTGCGCACCACGGGAAGCAGCGCATACAAAGTGAGCGCAAGAATCGCCAGGCGATCCGAGCGGGCGCCGATCCAGGGCACAGGCAGCAGCAGTCCGAATAAGGCCAGGCTGGGAATGGTCTGCATGATGTTGTTCGCGCCCAGGATTAAAGACTTCAATGCCGGCCGCCGGCTCAGCAAAATGCCCAGCGGCACGCCAATAGCGACGGCCAGCAACATTGATACTCCGACCAGCCAGAGATGCTCGCCCGTGAGCGTGAGCATTTCACGTTTGTGGGCGACAAAGAAATCTGGTAACGACATGGCACTAAGCTCCGGAGTTTAAGATTTGCTGGCTGGCGCGGAAAGCGTTTACATAGGGCTGAACAGAATCGTCAGTGGACCGCAAGAATTCAGCAGGCGCGAAAAGGCCTTTGAGCGTGCCCGAATCCATCAAGGCAATGCGGTCGCCCAGCATCAGCGCTTCCGCAACGTCGTGCGTGACGAAGACGACAGTCTTGAGCAGCGATTTTTTCAGTTCCATGAATTCATGCTGCAATTCCGCGCGGGTAATGGGATCGAGCGCGCCAAAGGGTTCGTCCATCAGGAGAATCTCGGGGTCAGCCGCCAGCGCCCGCGCCAGGCCAACACGCTGGCGCTGTCCACCGGAAAGCTGGTCAGGATAACGATCAGCATATTGTTCATAGGGCAGCCCAACCAGTTGCAACACTTCACGCACACGAGCAGCGATGCGTGCCTCGTCCCAGCGCTCCAACTTTGGAACCAGCGCCACGTTATCTTTCACGGTGTAATGGGGAAAAAGCCCTGCTTCCTGGATGGCGTAACCAATGTGGCGGCGCAGTTGGATCACGTTCCAGTCAGTCGTAGAGCGTCCGTCGACAAGAACCTTGCCTTCGCTTTGAGCTAAAAGCCGGTTGATGAGCTTGAGCGTGGTGGTCTTGCCCGAGCCGCTGCGCCCGAGGAGCATGAGCGTTTCACCACGGCGGATGGACAGATTAAGACCAGAGATGAGGCTGCGATTACCGTTGATGCGGTAGGTGACGTCGACGAATTCGATGGCTGCCGCGGTGGAATCGTTCATCGCCAGCAGAAGCGTAACAGATTAGCCGCAAATTTACGCAGATGAACGCGGATTGGCCATAGGCCGCGTCAACCCCTACCGCAGAGGCACCAAGAAAAAGTCAGGGCTTGCCCGGTGCGGCTACGGAATTGGCGCTGCTCTCCGCGGTGATTGTGACTGAGGCATTTGCCGTTCCGATCAGTCCGCTTACATTGTCGCGGACGCCCAGCCGCAAAAGATAATCGCCAGGTTGTAGGGTCAACTGATCGCGACAGGGGAAAAAGCCTTTCATCACCTTCGCGTATGCGTCAGCGTTCATGGCGCCGCCCATCTTCTGTGCTTCCGTGGTGACCGCCTTATCGGGATTCTTTTTCGCGAACGCCCGAACGGCGCATTCCATATTGACTGCCTGCAAACCGTCAGTGCCGGTTTCAAAGCTCAGCGCGTGTGGATCAACCCGGTACACCACTACTACCTTGTTTTGCGTTTTAGCCGAAGGCGGCGTTACGATCGCCTGGAATGGCAGTGCCGTGGAGACAGGAATGTTTAAGCTGAGCGCATCGTCAAAATCTTCATCCTGCCGTTTGGGATTGAGTTTGGCGAACGCGGCGGTATCCACGGCGAAGTAACCGATACGGTAACGCAGCTTTATGCCACTACGGCTCAACTTCACCTGGATCTTGCGGAAGCTGCCGTTCCAGTCTTTGTTCTCAGGATAGTAACCCAGCGTGTAATAGGTGGAACCATCGGTAATGCTGTCGCGGACCGCGCCATCAAGATCGTTGCGGTTATAAAAAGCGCGTCCTCCCGTGCGGTCTGCCAGATCATTCATCGTGCCATGGGCCGCCATCCGATCGTCGGCTTCGCGGTCCATCGAACTAGACATGCCACCCCGAAGTGTGGCGCCACCCAGTCCGTTGCCATATTGATCAGCAGAGTTGGCCACGTTAAAAATGCCGCTGCCGGCAAGGCCATGGGCGTCGAGCGGATAGATGGCCACCTGGGAATCGCTGAGCAGGTTCCCCGTGCGCGCAATCTCATGCGAGTAGTTCCGGTCATTGAGCGATGATCTGGCTGTAGCGCTGGTCAACATCACGTCGAAGGGAAAAGTCTCAGAAATCCAAATCAGGTTTTTCCGTCCAGGATAGCCGGACAACGTTCGCGAGAGGGAATTCAGCGCCCCAAGCGTCATTTGCACGCGCTGGTCCGTTACGTCGGCTGTCATCTGGTCCTGGAATGCCCTGATCTGCCCTGCCATTTGCGGAGGCAGTGATTGAGCAACACCGGGCAGAATGGGAGCGATGGGAGACCCATCGGCCGAGACGGCCAGCAGTGGCGAATTTTTTCCTTTAAAGCTCCGGACCACATCCTTCAATACAGCGGGGTCGGTGGTGAAGTCCTGCAACAGGCGGATTCGGTCTCCCAGAAGATAGACGGCGATAGGTTCGTTTGCCGGCAACGTCTCCAGAAACTTGATCATGGCCTGGCGCATGGAAACCTGGTTCACCCTGCTGGTATTGAGAGCATCCATCAGGATGACGTTGAGCGCCCTGCCCGGTTTAAAGTGCGGCAGGTTGTCGACAACATTCACGCTTGCAGTGGGCGACTGTGCCGGCGCGGCCAAAGAATCATCTGGATGCTGAAAATTGAAGATACGCAGCTTCTGCTCCTTGCCATCTTCAATCACCGTGAAATCTTCCTGCTTCAGATCGGTCACCGGAGCGCCTTTTGCATCGCGCGCCACCACGTCCACCACCACCAGTCGCGTTTTGATCTTAAGGACCGCGGAAGTCTCGTACGCGGGCTGCTGGGCTGGAGCGGACGCCCCATTTGCATCTTTAGACGCAGGTGATTGCGCCGGCGCTGGCGCATTTTGCTGGGCCAGACAACATGCAGCCAATGCCATTATTACCGTGAAGGTCATCACTACTTTTTTCGACATGAAAGATACTCCCAGGCCGGTGATACAAATGCCTAAAGCTTGGCCCAACTTAAGGTTTTGCCGGGGGGGGGTGGCGAACTGAATAGTAACAATTTCACGGCTGGTTTTATAGTTAATTTTGTAGCTAGTTTTGTAAGTGATCGTATAGGTGGACTGTAGCTTACAGAGCCTCGAACATAGAGAACCGGCGGGATTGGCCCGCGATTTGCCCAAGTGGACGTGGATCGGAAATAGGCCCGCCAGAGCCTGCCCATAGCTATTTAAACATCGAACATCTGCTCTTCAGACTGTCGCCGGCGAAGCAATCCAGCCATTACCTTGCCACCCGCTTTGTCCCACTTGTCGAACTCGGCAGCGGCGCCTTTGTAGTCTCCAGCGTTTAACAAGCGGAGCAGCGTGGACTTTTGCAGGCTGCCGGTGCCCAGGTTGAAGGTGAAATCGACCAGCGCGTCAAACTCGGGTTGCGTGAGCGTGACCGTTACCATGCGGTTTACAGCCTGGGCGGCAACCTGGATATCCTGCTGCAGCCATTGCTCTGCCTGGTCCTGGGTGCAGGTCATACCCAGGGCTACGCCATGCGTGTGTCCATACCCGATGGTAGGAACGCCTACGCTATCCGGGTAGGCTTGCAGGCGGCAGCCTTCAAATGATTCTGTGAGGTGAAGTCCATCAAGCGAATATTCCATGCGAACCGTTCTCTTTCGAGGGGAAACATACACCAAGAGAGGTGGGATTGGGAAGAGGGATTGTTGCATTGGGGACCGGGGACATTCGCCGCAGATTTACGCAGATGAGCGGATCGGGGAACCCAATCTCATCACGGTGGCACGGAGACGGCATGGGACGGGCGCGTATTGGCTTGGGGAGGCGGTCAAAAATAAATATCGGAAAACATGTCCCGGGAAGCCGGAAAAGACTGCATATATAAGTAGGGGAGGTTTTCCGCCATTCCAATGAGACCCCCGTCTGAACTCTGGTTTTACAGCTAGGGGCGAATTATCGGACACGGCAAAAATAAATATTGAAAAAAATGTCCCGGAAAGGCTCAAAGCACACACTAGTAAGTAGGAACACTGTTGTCACCGCCGGAAGCGTGAACGCTCCCGGCTTTAACTTTTAAAAGACAAGCTGCCGAAAGGCGGCTTTTTTGTTGCCCGATAAGTCAAAAACGACCCCCATTAGCCACCCAAATCCGGGTGGCTTTCTTTATTTCTAAAAAATCCAACTGGAGAAACCAAAATGATGAACAAGCAGGAAATCCTGAAGGCTATACGTGTGTGCGCAAAGAAGCTGGGACACAGCCCCAGCCTGGGCGAGTTGAGGCGGCTGGCGGGCGTGAACGGGTCCCGCCTGGACAAAGAATTTGGAAGCCTGAGCAAAGCGCTGGCTGCCGCAGGCCTTGAGGCCGTGGGTTCAGGGTTTGAAGTGGCAGAGTCTGCCCTGCTGCTGGACTGGGCGGCGGTGGTGCGGAAACTGGGCCGCATCCCGACGGCACAGCTGTATGACAAAAACGGTAAATTCAGCCTGGGACCGTTTTACACGCGCTATGAACGCTGGGGCCGGGTGATGCAGGCGTTCAAAAAGTTTGCGCGGGCGGAAAAAATCGAGACGAAGTGGAAAGACGTATTGCGGCGGATTGCGGAACTGGAAGAAAAGATAGAGCGCACGGCCAAAGGCGGAAAGCAGGGGCGACGGTGTCCTCTGATGCAGGACCGCGCGGTGTATGGCGATCCACTGCTGATGCCGGGGATGGCGCATGCGCCGACCAATGAAGCTGGGGTGATGTTTGCGTTTGGCGTCCTGGCAGGACGGCTGGGATTTGCGGTGAAGCGCTGGCAGGTGGCGTTTCCGGACTGTGTGGCAGTACGCGAGATGGCCAAAGGGCAGTGGCAGGACCAGAACGTCGAGGTGGAATTTGAGAGCAAAAATTTCCTGCGGCACGGGCACGACCCGAAGAAGTGCGACGTGATTGTGTGCTGGACGCACAACTGGCCGGAGTGTCCGGAGTGGATTGAGGTGGTGGAGCTGAGGAAGGAGATTGCCAAAATCGTCGAAATTGCCAAAAAGTGAAAATTGAAAACCGAGGAAAAGAGCCCTTGCCGCAGATCGGCGCAGATGGATGCAGATCGGCAAAGGGTAATTTGTGCATGAGTAACAAGGCCATTTGGCCTCACACATGGCCTCCCGGTTTAATCGGCCACAGTCGTTCTTGCTTGTAACAGGCAGCGGTTGCGCACCACATGCAGGATTCTCTTTTGCAGATCTGACATGACCGCATCCGTCCACAGATGTGCATACCAATTGAAATCGGTTGAAAGACGATGCTGGCTTGAAAGATGCAATCGCGTCACGTCTTTTGAAACCGGCTCCAGGCGGTATTCTCCACGCAGGACTTCAAAATATGGACCGCCTATACGCACGTGTTCGTCCAGCG
>DATCAX010000745.1:0-2913 GCA_036512375.1 Candidatus Angelobacter sp.
CACCGCCGCAGTATCCAGTCGCAACCTCACCTCTCGCTCCCGAACCCGCTGGCCCAGGCCTTTCTGAGCCGCAACGCCTGGTGGATACGTTTATCGCGCCCGGGAAAACATTTACAGACATCCGGCGAAATGCGAGCTGGTGGGTACCACTGTTATTGATCTCGATTTTCGCCATCGGTTTCTTTGTCATGATTGACAAGAAAGTCGGGTTTGAGCAGGTAGCGCGCAACATGCTGGCAAATAACACGGCCATTCAGCAGTTGGATCCCGCGCAGCAGGAACAGGCCTATGCCAGAACGGCCATTGGCCTCAAAGTTGGAGAATACGCGGCGCCCGTCTTCGTATTGATCTATGTATTGATTACTGCGGCGGTTCTGATGGCTACCTTCAATTTCATGATGGATGCCCAGGTTTCTTTCAGTCAGTCGATGGCCATCGTGATGTATGGATGGCTGCCGGGAATCCTTTCAAGCATTCTCGCGATTTTTGCACTGGCTTTTGGAGACCCTGAAGGTTTCCGCATGGATAATCCCGTAGGAACGAATCCAGCTCACTTTATGGATCCAGCAACCACTTCGAAATTTCTATATGCCATGCTGACTTCCGTTGATGTAATTTCTCTATGGATCGTCGTGCTGATTGGGATGGGGTTTGCTCTCAATGCAAAAAAGAAAATTTCGACAGGTTCGGCAATCACCGCTGTCGCTGTCTGGTATTTCATCGTCAAACTTTGCGGAGCAGCCTTTGCCGCGTTCCGTGGTTGAGAGGCGGTACAACCTTCAAATTCAACCTTTTAGCTGAGGATTTGCCCCGGTCAATAGGTTCCTGATCGCCGCGTCGCCGGTGTATGATCTAATTACTAGTTTATACATGGCAGATATCAGGATCAGGATAAGGCGGCGGCTCAAGGCCGCGCACCGCACTCTTCGCGAACTCAAAATGATCGCGAAGGGTTTGATCTCGACTGATCACCCGATCCAGGTCCACATCATCCCCATGCGGCGCTGCAATCTCGCCTGTGCTTATTGCAACGAATACGACGATTTCTCTGATCCTGTGCCCCTGGAAGAGATGTACCGCCGCGTTGACAAGCTGGCGGCGCTGGGTACCACGCTTATTACCATCAGCGGCGGTGAAACCCTGCTGCATCCTCAACTCGACCAGATCATCGCCCGCATCCGTTCGCACGGCATCATCACCGGCCTGATTACCAACGGTCTGTTGCTCTCTGTGCAACGAATTCAGCAATTGAACGCCGCCGGACTTGATCATCTCCAGATTTCAATCGATAACGTGAAGCCTGACGATGTGTCAAAGAAATCCTTGCAGGTGCTGGACAAAAAGCTGCAATGGCTGCGCGAGTATGCCGAGTTCCACGTGAATATCAACTCCGTGATTGGCGCTGGCGTAAAAGAACAGTGGGACGCCGTCGCTATCGGCAAACGTGCCGTTGAGCTGGGCTTTACTTCCACCGTGGGAATCATTCATGACGGTACCGGCCAGCTCCGCCCGCTCGATCACGAAGCGCAAACCGTTTTTGCTGAGATGAAGAAGCTGGGAAAGCATAGTTATGCCCGCTTCAACCAGTTCCAGAACAACATCGCTCTTGGCCGTCCTAACAACTGGCGCTGCCGTGCCGGCTCGCGCTACCTCTATATCTGTGAAAATGGGCTGGTGCATTACTGTTCCCAGCAGCGCGGGTACCCGGGAACGCCGCTCGCACAGTACTCGGTTGGCGACGTCCGCCGCGAATTCCTCACGCAGAAATCATGCGCGCCCAACTGCACCATCTCTTGTGTACACCAGACTTCGTTAGTTGACTTCTGGCGCGCTCCGCAGAAGCTCGAGTCCCATACCACCTTTCATCCCGTCGCTCATCCGGAACTGGTTCAGATTGAACCTCAGCGCGAAGAAGAATCTGTGATGGGCGACTAGCACTCTTCGTTACGGTCTGAATCCCACTGAAGTCCACAACGCCGCCGGCTGATACATTCGTCCTCCGGCAAACACCGTGCTGACTTTGCGAATATCGCTGATATTTTCCAGCGGATTTCCATCCACCACAATCACGTCGGCACGTTTGCCCGCTTCAATGGTTCCTGAATCTTTTTCCATCCCCATGGCACGCGCCGGTGCAAGCGTGGCAGCTTGAATGGCTTCCATAGGCGTGAAGCCTGCCTGGACATAAAGCTCAATTTCGCGATCCAGGCTGAAACCGGGCACTGCCTGGTCCGTTCCCGCGACGATCGGTACGCCGGCCTGATGCAGCAAACGCACCGTGGCCATCAGTGCGCGGAAAGTGGCGGCAGCCCGCTCCACCTTCTCCGGCGGCATGCCCATGGTTTCCAGACCTTCTCTCAACTCCGGCGCCACCTTCAATATCCCGGGCTCGAAAGAGGAGATCGGATGGTCCAGCGGATGAGTAACCACCTCCATTAAGGCCAGAGTGGGATCCACCACAATATGGTGCGCCAGCAACAGTTTGATTACCTTCCTCACATTGGGGGCATCGGCATCAATCGTTCCCGACTTCGGATCCACCATGACCGCGGTCAGATACTCGACATGGTTAATCTGGTCCATACCGTCCTCGATTCCCTGAATCGCATTCATGCCGAATGGAATGTGGCCGGTGACGGTCATGCCCAATCGATGGGCCTCAGCGCAGACGATCTTCAGAATGTCAGGTTTTACCGAGCTATAAATTTTGATTTGCTGGAAGCCGGCAGCTTTGTATTTCTGTACCTGTTCCCGCGCCTGCGCGGGCGTGTCAACGCGAATCACGCCAAGTGCAAAGGGCCCGCTTCCATCCACCACGCCTGCCATGATCAGCCGCGGCCCAATGCCATGGCCTCCGGCAATGGCATCTCGGGTGGCGACAATAAATTCCCGCTCATTGCCCACATCGCGGGC
>DATCAX010000746.1:0-11720 GCA_036512375.1 Candidatus Angelobacter sp.
TAAAGTAAGAACAGACACCGTTATTCCCGCCAAACCAGCGGCTGACTCGCGCTACAGCGCCAGCGTGAGCGACGACGTGAAAGACAGCTCCGGCAATGTGCTGATCCCGCGCGGCTCGCGTGCGCGGCTGGTGGCGATTCCATCGCAAGACGGCAAAGACGTCAACCTTGATCTGAGGTCCGTCACCGTCAATGGCAAGCCATACCTGCTGCAGGCAGCGGGACAATCCGGCAGCAGCACTCCGGGCGGCCTGGGCGCGAACAAGCGGACCGGCATGTACGTGGGCGGCGGCGCAGCTGTAGGCGCATTGCTTGGCGCACTGATGGGCGGCGGTAAAGGCGCGGCCATCGGCGCAGTCCTCGGTGGCGGCGCTGGAGCAGGCACGCAGGTCCTGACCGGCAAGAAAGGCGATCTACCAGCCGAGACCCAGCTCAGCTATAAGCTGGCTACCGACGCACAGCTCACACCCATGGCCCCAAGAAATAATTCAGGGAGTTCAAACCCGCAGAAGTAAATAACAAGTTGATTGGACCCGGCGCGTAGTCGCCGGGTTTTGCTTTTGGGGGAGTAGTTTTTATCGAACCCGATCATCCCACGGCCGTCCGGCATCGAACATTGCCCGTTTTTAACGTTTTAACTATGTCCAACAGAAACTGTATTGGGCCGTAATTCGGGAAACGTCCGGGCAGCATGGACGAAGTGCTGGACACATAATGACGCTCGCCGTTCCAATCCGGCAGTTGAGGTCACAACGATGACCCTATAAGTGGGCTGCAGACAATGATTGCAGCTCGCAATTTCTTCCAGTATCCGATCGGAGCCAGAAGTCCAAAGCGGAGAGCAGTCAGTAACTCGTTCGCCGGATTTCAAGATGAATTGCGAAGAAGCTTGCAGAGAGTCGTGCATGGCCGGTACCTCTATGTTTCATACAATACCCGGCCACGATGCTGGTTTCAGCATGTTTTTGTGGTGTTGAGTGACTTCAGTAATTGAAACGGACGGCAACCGAACTTCACGCACAAACGCCTCGGCCCGGCTCAACTCGCTCGCGTACGTGGCTGTTCATAGCGGAAATATACAGGGCACTCGTGCAGTTTCTCCATCATGGCCAGAATTCGGCGCCGGGGGCTCGCGGCTATCAGAAGTCCGCACGCCGCACAATAGGACTCTATCAGCTTTACACAAGAGGAACTCGCCTTGCGGACCGAGGATGGTTGGCCAGATGCCATACGTTTTCTGATGCAACTACCGGTAGGAGAGACTCGGGAATTGTGCTTGCCCGCCGCAAGCGGAATGCATCCTATGTAGAAGAGGAACCCTGAAATGCGGGCCAAGGCATCGTCATTGGTTCTGGTAAAATCCGCTGCAGGCAAAATGGTTAAACGCCCCAAGTTCCGGACAGACGAAACCGTTCCCCAAAGCGGAATATACAAGGTCCAGCACAGGAAACATCGCCTGCCTCACGAAGTTACTCTGTTGCAAGATCAGCAATTTCCCAGATGCGCCAAATGCCAGAATGCCGTGACTTTCGAATTGGTGCGAGATGTGAATACGGAAAACGACGGCATCAGGCGGTATACATCGCAAATCTGCTTGTATGAACTGCCCGTGCTGGATGACGAACAGGAAATCGCAAGCTAGGCTTTTTCCTTATTTGCCCGGTCCAAATTCTCTAAATATGCAGTGACGGTGGAATAGGCGTCCTCAAACGCATATTCCTGGCCCCATTGAATAATGGCGGCAGAGCCAACCCGCTGCACGATCCAATGGTAAATAGTGCCATCTGGACGAGCGTCCAGCAGGATGTCAGCGATGTAATCACCAACAGTTAGTCTCGTGTTCGGAGGCTCTGGGGCCTTTTTTGCCGCAACCAAAGTAATTGCCCTTTGTTTAACCCGAGCCAGCCCTGTGGGGGTTAGAGCGGCCTGGCATTAAGATACCTTAAGAATCGGATTGGTTGCCCGACAGAGTACCTGGAATGTTACGTCTCAAATCATCCGATGCACCGTTACTGAAGGATGAGTACAGGCCTTTCTCAAATGACCCCAGTGTTCGGCAAGAAAGACTCGCAGGTCGGATTCGGACCAGAATGGCCTCGGTTTGAACCCGCACCCAGAGCAAATGAGCGAAACATCGCGATCTTCGACATGAGGGTCAATGCGACGACTGCAGCGGACGCAGTGAATATCCCCTGCTATGAAACCGCTGGCGGGATCGCATTCGCCAATAAACCTCAGGCCATCAGCGTCTCTTGAAATTTTCATATCTGTCTATCAGAGATTATTCGCCTTGAATCGGTTGCCCGATCGGTAGCCGATCCTTGCAAGGCGCGAAAGGATGGGAGCGGCGGACTATTGTGGGGGTAGTTCTTGAACAAGTGTGGTCTTGAGTTCTTCGTGGCGCGCTCCGCTTCGTTGCGCGGGGCCTTCGGCAGAGCAGAAAGAACCATTCGTTTCCGTTACCCAGCACTTACCCCTTCAGCGCGCTTGGCGCGCCTCGGGCCGTGCGGGCTATCTTGTGGCCACGCCTACGGCGCTGGAGCCATCCCTTGGTGCAAAATATTTTTGCGGCTCACGCGAAGCGTTGCGGTAGCAGGGGCTAAAGCCCGATCAACAATAGCCGTGTGCGGCACGAGTGAACTCGTGCCCTGACACTTGTCTTGCCAGGGGACAGGAGATCTTATTGATGAGCATAAGAACGTAGCAATGCCGCGTTTTTACGTCAGGATTGTTTACGGTCCGCGGATTAGACATATGTGTTGGGTGGTTTTACGAATCGGCGGATTATCGGACACAGAAATTGGGCCATTTTACAAACCGCGCGTTATCAGACATATGTGCTAATTTTGTCTATTGACAACGGCTTGCGTACGTGCGATATTGAGATTGGATTCCGGCGGGAGCGGCGCCGGCGGAATCAGCAGCCAGCAATAAAAGCTGGCTGGCCGGGGAAACCCAAAACGGCCTGCACCCCTGTGGTCTGTGGCCTACCGTATGGGTCCCAGTTACCGCGGCCCCTTAGGACCTGAATTGTGAGCCGGCGTAGGCTCCTTTTCGGCATGAAAAAGCTCCTTCGGCAGGGGGCCGTGGTGTGCGAGGAAGCAGCTGGCAAATAGCAACTGGCAATTAGCCTTGTGTTTCAGCTGCATTCATCCCTTCCAGCCTTTGAGCGTTGGTACTCGGTATTTGATATTTGGAGAAGGGGCACCAAAGCAGGAATGCCCGTGCCTCGAGCCCAGGCAAGACCGACACGGCACGAGGCTCACGACAGGAAGTTCCTAGCCGCTAGCCATTAGCCTTTAGCCTCGGGTTCTAGCTCCGTTCATCGATTCGATCCTCAACACTTCTAAATTCAAGGCAAGATGCAGGCGAGGGCGCGGGAGTAGCAATTGGCAATTAGCAGGTGGCAATTAGCTCTTGTGTTTTAGCTGCATCCATCGATTTGATCCGCGAAGGGTCAGGCACTCAAAGGTAAGACGCACAAATCAAGAAAATACCACGCCACCCGTCGGGTGGCTTTTTTTATTGGAGAAAACGTATGACCAGAGTCGTAATGACAAAAGAAGAAGTCCTTGCCACCATCCACGAATGCGCCGCACAGATTGGGCATGTTCCCAGCTTTCCGGAGCTGACGAAACTGACGAAGGTGAGGCGGCGCGCCATCTTCACGCATTTTGGCACTTACACGGAAGCTCTACGGGCTTGCGGGCTGGAGCGCAACGGGCCGGGATATGAAGTGGAACCACGCGAGATGTTTCTGGACTGGGCCGCGGTGACGCGCAGCCTGGGGATGGTGCCTTCAATGGGCGATTACGGGTTGAAGGGGCGGTACAGCGTGCGTCCATTCTTACGTTGCTATCGGGGATGGAGGCAGGTGGCGGTGGGTATGCGGGAATACATACAGAAGGAAGGACTGGAAGGCGAGTGGGGCGACGTGCTGGATATCATTACCCGGTTTCTTGAGACAGGAGGTAAGCGGGGGTGGACGTCAGGAGCGGGGATGCAGGAGCCCAAATTTCTGCAGGATGAGCCTGTCTATGGAGAACCGCTGATGCATCCGGTGATGAGCCATGGTCCGACGAACGAAATGGGAGTGCTGTTTCTATTTGCCACGATGGCCCAGGAGCTTGGCTTCAAAGTGATGCGGGTGCAAGCGGCATTTCCCGATTGCGAAGCCATGCGCCGGGTGGAACCCGGACGGTGGCAGAGGTCGCGAATTGAGTTTGAAAAGGAGAGCCGGAATTTTCTGGCGCACATGCACCCGGCAGCGCATTGCGACTTGATTGTGTGCTGGAAGCATAACTGGAAAGAGTGTCCGGTGGAGGTGCTGGAGTTGAGCAAGCTGGTGATGGGGAAAGAAGCAGCTACTAGCTTCTAGCCATTGGCCCCGTCAAAATCACTGTCACGCCGGCGCGGAAGCAGCACGGTCAATTGTCCGTTGTGGTTGCTTAAAGGACGCCTCGCGTGACGCAGTTGAACCACTTGGGGAACTCGACAAAATTGAGATTCAGATCGTTATCAGATAATCTCTCGCTATTCGGCGCTTTGTACTGTCAATCCCGCAAAAAATAGTGTGCTTAAATGCACACTCTACCCACACAAGAACGCTATTTAACTCCGCCCACCTGCGACAGCCGCCATGCATCTAATCAACGTAGAGCAAATGAAACTAAAAAGCGATTCAGGGCGTGCAGACTCTACGCATTGCCCGGGAGGATGAAAAGCAATGAAAATTCACAAGGGTATGCGTATTCTGAGTTCGATGTTACTAATGGGCGCACTGGCTGCGCCGCTGGCATTGCAAGCGCAGGACCGCGATGACCACCATGACCGCGATGACCAAAACAAAAATCAACGCGTCTATGATAGCCAACACAAGGACTATCACCAGTGGAATGGCGACGAGGACCGCAATTACCGCCAGTGGTATAGCACGTCCCATAATGGCCGGGAATATCGCGACTATAACAAGTTGAACCACAAAGACCAGAACGCCTATTGGGGATGGCGCCACCAGCAGGGCAACGATCATCACGATAACGATCATCACGACAACGACCGTCGATAGACTAGCAATTCAAATCGAGCGGAAGCCCGGAGGAAGCACTCCGGGCTTTTTTATTGATCGTTCTGAAATGTGAATGCGCCTGGCCGGCAGAGACGGGTTTTATTTTGCGGACTTAGCGGCTTTGGCAGCGGCAGACCGGGCGTTGTCAGCGGCCTTGGCGGGATGTTTGCGTGCGGTCTTGGCCGGCATGTTCAACGACGCCCGGAGTGCCTGGTTTTTTTCCCGCTTGGCGGCTTGCGATCGGTTGCGCGTGTTTTCGCGTGCATTAAGTTTTGGCATGGGTGCGGCTCCTTCAGAGTGTTGGCTGATGCTGCGCAGCGAATCTTGAGTATCTGCTTTTATCCTACCCTGTTGTGGGAGAGTGCGGCGAGAAATTGCGATTGTGTCTGCGTGGAGTAATTGCCGTGGTGCCGCGGTACGGCGCCCGGATTTCATGAGAAACACTTTTCCAACGGTTGCGTTGGGATAACTTCTGGTTGCGCCTCCGGAGCTTGAAACATCGGCGGACTATTCGGAGATGTGCCAGAATATTCCTCTGATGTCCGGCCTGTCTCAGTTGTGGAGCACGGAAGGATTCCGGCGCAGCCTGATCGCGGCGCTGCGGGGATGGAACAGCGCGCTCAACCAAGGCTGGCCGGAGCAGCTGCGTGCTGCCGGGCTGCTGAAACAAATCTTCGATCGCCACTGTTCCATTTCTATATCCGCTTCTATATCCACCCCGCATGACTCGATGCCAGCCGATGAACACGCCCGGCTCGCGGGGTCGCCGGAGACGCCGGTGCAGACGCTGGATCGACTGCTGGACTTCCCTTCACGACGGCTGGCGGTGTATGGCAGTCTGGCTCCAGGCAAAAAGAACTATCACGTAATCGCGGGGATGGAAGGAAGCTGGCGGAAAGCAGTGCTGCGCGGATCGTTACTGAATGAAGGATGGGGCGCGGGTGAAGGCTTTCCTGGCTTTCTGTGGGACGGCACGAATACGCCGGTGGCTGCGCAGGTGTTTTCGTCGCTGGATCTGCCGCACTATTGGCCGCGGCTGGACGAATTTGAAGGCGAGGAATATCGGCGGATACTCGCGCCGGCGGAGATCGAAGACGGAGAGATTGAGATTTGCAATGTTTATGCGCTGGCGAAGGGGTGATCTTCAAAGGTCAGAACTGCAACCGGAACTTGCGCGCCGGGCCGACGTTGAAGGAGCAGAGTAGTGAGTTCTCGAGCCGCAATCCAGCGGTTTGGAGCGGCGACAAGACTGAGGTTACGCCGCCTAATGCGGCATTCGACCATTGGCCCTCCGCTTGTAACCGCTTGGATTCTCTGGAGTTTAGCCCGCAGCAAAGGATGCTAATATATGAAACAGGACACACATGCCATTAAAAACATTATTCCTGAATCCTCCGTCGTTTGAGAATTTTGACGGTGGCGCCAGCTCACGCTGGCCTGCCACACGCGAGATTGAGTCTTACTGGTACCCGGTATGGCTGGCCTATCCGGCTGGAATGCTCGAGGGATCGCGATTGCTGGACGCGCCGCCGCACCATGTGTCGGCGGAAGAGACGATTGAACTGGGCAAGCAATATGAGTTCCTGGTGCTCTTTACGTCCACGCCCGGATTCCCTGGCGACATCAAGCTGGTTACCAAGATGAAAGAAGCGAATCCCAAGCTGAAAATCGCGTTTGTGGGACCGCATGTGACCACGCTGCCAGAGCGGTCGTTGAATGAGTGCCCGGCGATCGACTTTGTATGCCGGCGCGAGTTTGACTACACCGTGGTGGAATACGCCAAAGGCAAACCGCTCTCGGAAATCATTGGGATTTCGTATCGCGACGCGAATGGGAAAGTGGTTCACAATGCTGATCGCCCAGACGTAATGGACCTGGATTCCCTTCCCGACGTAGTTGATGTTTATTACAGAGATATGGACGTGCGTCGGTATAACGTGCCGTTTTTGCTGTATCCGTTTGTGGCGCTTTATACTACGCGTGGCTGTCCGGCGCAGTGCACTTTCTGTCTGTGGCCGCAGACCTTGAGCGGACATCCCTGGCGCAAGCGCTCTTCTGACGCTGTCGCGCGCGAAATGGCCAAAGCCAAGGAATACTGGCCTTTCGTGAAAGAGTATTTCTTTGACGACGACACCTTCAACATCCAGAAGGCGCGCACCGTGGAACTTTGCGGCAAGCTGAAGCCGCTGAACATGACGTGGTCCTGCACTTCCCGCGTCACCACCGACTACGAAACCCTGAAAGCCCAGAAAGAAGCCGGCTGCCGTCTTCTGATCGTCGGTTATGAGTCTGGCGACCCGCAGATTCTCAAGAACATCAAGAAGGGCGCAACCGTGGATCGCGCGCGCCAGTTCACCAAGGACACCAAAAAGCTCGGCCTCAAAGTCCATGGTGACTTCATTCTTGGCCTGCCGGGTGAGAGCCGCGAATCCATCCGTCGCACTATTGATTTCGCCAAGGAGCTCGATGTGGAAACCATCCAGGTCTCCATTGCACACGCTTATCCTGGGACGGAGCTGTACGATTTTGCCAAGAAGAGCGGCTTCATTGTTGGAACAGAGGCAATGGTTGACTCAGGCGGGCACCAGGTTGCACAGATTGAGTATCCCGGACTGCCGCGCGAGCACGTGATGGAGATGGTCCACAAGTTTTACGACGAATATTATTTCCGTCCCAAGGCCGTCTTCCGCATTGTGCGCAAAGCCGTCTTTAATGGTGAAGAGCGCCAGCGCCTTTACAAGGAAGCAAAGTCATTCATGAAGCTGCGTGCCGCGCGCAACAAAGCCACCAAAGCCATCGTGGCTGCGAAGCAGAACGCTGCGGAGAAAACCCGCAGAGCTGAAGTCGCCGGAGACTAATCCTCGGCGCCGCAGCTGACCAGCGGCTATAACGCAATTCGCATGTTCGAACGGGACAAAGTCGGCAACGCCCGGATGATCGGGTATGGAATCGGATTAGCCGTGTTTATCGTGGTTGCAGTTTGGAAATTTCTGGGGCGCTGAAAATCCAGTACCAACCTCGCGCGGGCCGTAGGCGGACATCCGAGTGAAGTTCAAGAAAATCTTTATCTACATGGCTATCGCCTGCTGCAACGGCACCGGCGACGTGCTGCTCAAACGCGGCATGGAGAACCTCGGCGAAATCCATCTCAACCATTGGACACACATCTTCAACGCTTTCATTGATCCCTGGATCGTCCTCGGCATTCTTTTCCTCGCTGGCTTTTTTTACGCTTACCTCACTGCGCTTTCCTGGGCTGACCTCACGTATGTTCTGCCCGCAACCGCCTTCGGCTACGTGGTCACTACTTTCCTCTCGCGTTTTTTTCTGAACGAGGTTGTCAGTCCATGGCGATGGGCCGGTGTCCTGCTCATTACCTGCGGCGTGGGCCTGGTTGCGCGCGGTCCTTCTCTCACTGAACGCCGAGAGAAAGATGCGGCGATGGCCGCCAAGGAGCAACATGAACTCGCTTAAGCTCTGGGTCGCCATCGGTATGCTTGTGCTGTCTTCCAGCGCGGGTGACGTCATGCTCTCCGCCGCCATGAAGCGCATCGGCGACCTCGACGCTATCCGTATCAGCAAAGGCTTACTCTCAGTGATCAGCCACGTCGTCCGGGAAAAACTTTTTCTTCTCGGACTCTGCTGCTTGATCTTCAGCTTCTTCTGCCTGCTGACCGCGCTTTCCTGGGGCGACGCCAGCCTGGTCGCGCCCGCTTCCGCGTCACTCACCTATATCTGCTCCGCTATCCTGGCCAAGTTTGTGCTGCATGAAAACGTCGACCGCGGCCGCTGGATCTCCGCTGCGTTGGTCTGTGTCGGTGTGTTGCTGCTGGTCAAATGAGTTTTCTCCCAAGCGCAGCGAGGACCCCTATCGCAGCCGATGCACGTGTGGAACAACAGCCCTCGGCTGTGCATGGACGGGAATAAATCTTTCTACTCTTGCCTGCTTCAAAAACTAAAAAGCCTCTGGTGAGCCACAGAATAGGGTTCCATCAACAGCCCAGCGCCGTAGGCGCAAAATGAGTTAGCCCAGCATGTCCCCGATGCGCGCCCGCGCGCTGAGGGGCAAGTGCTGGGTATGGCAGTAAAAAGCGACAGAGCCCTGGAAGGGGCGACCCACCACTTCCTCGTCGATGCGAGCCTGAGCTCTCTGCTAAAGTACAAGACCTATGATCTATCTGATGAAGCAGAAACTGTTCTCCTGGGGTGATGATTTCACCATCAAAGACGACTCCGGTCAGGATCATTTCTTTGTCGACGGAAAGGCCTTCAGCCTCGGCAATCAACTTTCATTTCAGGATATGGCAGGTAACGAATTGGCTTTCATCCGGCAAAAGCTGCTCAGCTGGGGCCCGACCTATGAGATAACGAAAGGCGGCCAGCTTCTCGCCACTGTGACCAAAGAACTCTTCACATTCTTCAAATGCACTTTCACTGTTGATGTGCCGGGCCCGAATGATTTGCTGGCGCAAGGCGATTTTATGGATCATCAATACGTCTTTACGCGCAACGGAAGTCCAGTGGCTCAGGTTTCTAAGCAGTGGTTCGCGCTGGGAGATACCTATGGAGTGCAAATCGCGCAGGGCGAAGACGATGTGCTGATCCTGGCCAGCACAGTGGTAATTGACATGGCCTGCCATGGGGATAGTAGAAAATAAGTCAGCGCGCAGATTACCAATACACCTACTTTGCTCTGATGACTCATACCTGGTCCCGCTTCACAAGAATCTTCGACTGAAGCTAAAGGTATTCATTGTCAAAATTCGTTTATACTTAACACCCAATTTTTCCAAGTAGCAGCGGGAGATGATCAACATTGCTGGACAGGAAATGTTGCATAACGTATTTATCTGGCTGGGCAGAACTGTCGTAGCGCTATTTTGCGTAATGCTTAGGGCCGCGTGGTTAATCGCGGGCAAGGAGACTGGGATGGGATACTTCGTAATAACCATCGGCTTTTCACTGGCTGTCCTTTTGGTAATTTCGTTCTTATATTTCTTGCGTGCAAGCCCTGATGACCCCACAAAAGACGCCAATCAGATGTCACTGGCGCTCCGCAGAATCCTTCTTGGCTATTTTTTGCTGCTAGGAGCGCTCTTGATTTCGCTGTTGGTCGATCTGAACATGGTGGACTTTCCGGAAAGCGCAGTTTCGATACAGATGACGCCTCCGGCAACCGCGTTTCCCGCATCGAATCCTACCGTCGCGAATCCTCCAGCGGATAAGACCAGTAACACCACAACCGGCAATTCTTCTCAGAACTCGTCTCAAACTTCGGGTTCTGGGCCAACAGAGGCACAACCAGCCCCCGTGATCCTTCAGGTTATTCCGCGGGTAACATCTGGGAGTCCGCCTACCACCTATCTTGCCGTTTACGGGACGAATCTCAGGGCTGGATGGCAGGTCAGAATCAACGGGGAAGTTCGGGGAACTAAAATCCCGGGTCCCGGCCTTCTGGAAGCACAACCCGAGGCCAGCGACATTCAAGGCAAAGGGACCATCACCATCGATGTAATCACAAATGACAAACCGGGCAAGGTGTCAAACTGCATTATTGTCGCAATCGAAAAACCAACCGCGCCCCTCAATCTGGGCAGATGGCAACCTTACATAACTCGGGAAATCCAGTTACTGCTTATAGTTCTCGCAGCGGGTGCACTGGGATGTTTAATTCATGGTCTGAGATCCATAGCGGTCTTCATTGGAAACCGTAACGCCGTTTCCAGTTGGTTCTGGTGGTACATAACTCGTCCCTTGCTGGGCATGGCAATGTCGCTGATTTTTTATGCCTTGCTGCGCGGCGGCTTCCTGGCTGGTACGCAGGCTGATGCCAAGGTCATCAGTCCTTTCGGAGTGCTGGCCATCGGCGCGCTGGTAGGCATGTTCACGGAAAAGGCATCGGGCAAACTGGCTGATATTTTTAACTTGCTATTCCACTCTACGGCAGACGATGCTAACAAGGACACCATTAGAAAAGTTACGATCAAGACGACCACGCTGCCGGATGGCACCGTTGGTACCCCTTACAATCGTCAACTTGAAGCGAACGACGGAAGCCCATCCTTAACCTGGAACATTACCGGCTTGCCGGCTGGGATGACATCGGATCCAAAAACCGGCATCATCAGCGGAACTCCAACGGGGCCGGCAAGCCAAAACAATCCGGTTAAGATCGTAGTGAACGATGGTCCGGGGAATACAGATGCAAAGACCCTGAACCTGACAATTCATTAAAATTCGAAATTGAGCCAGACGCTGCGATTCAAGAAGTCGGCGGATGCTGCTGTTAGCCAACACCGGCGCCGCCGCGCGATTGCTGAAAATGCCTCAACACCGCCTCGGTCTGGCTCTTCGTCAGCACCGCGCCCAGCGCTGCTGCATCGGCCTGCTGGACAGCACGCACGCTGCCAAAATGCTGCAACAATCGCTGGCGCGTAAGTTCGCCCACGCCAGGAATCTCCAGCAGTTCAGATTTGCGGTCACGCATCTGCCGCCGTTTGCGATGGAACGTCACGGCAAAACGATGTGACTCGTCCCGCACCATCTGCACCAGGTGCAGCACCGGGGAATGACGGTCCAGAACAACGGGATCGTCTTCCTGGCCAAAAACGTAGATGATCTCTTCTTTTTTCGCGATTGCCGCCAGCGGCTGG
>DATCAX010000747.1:0-2752 GCA_036512375.1 Candidatus Angelobacter sp.
CTCATCAACCACCTGCTTGATGAGAAAGTTGCCGAAGGGAATTCCGCGCAGCCCTTCCATGCAGTTGTTGATCGAGTAAAAGATGGCCGTGTCGGCCTGCTTCAAAGGCAGCACCGGGGCGTTTACGTCCAGAAGCGGAGCCAGATCCCGGGCCAGGCCGCGCGTGAGCGCCACTTCCACAAAGATCACCGGTTCGCCGGGAAGCGCAGGCTGAAAGAAAGCAAAGCAACGGCGGTCGGCTTCCATCCGTCGGCGCAGGTCAGGCCAGCCGCTGATCTCATGCACAGATTCATATTGAATCAGCTTTTCCAGCGTCAATGCCGACGTTTGCCAGTTGATGCGCTCCAGCCGCAGAAATCCGCGATTGAACCACGACCGGAATAAATGCTTGAGATCAACATCAAGAACCGCCAGATCCGGATGGCTGGACAAGCAACGCAGTAATTCGCGCCGCATGTTGACCAGGTTCTCGGTGCCTCCGAGTGCGGTATTCAGTCGACGAAAAAGCTCCTGGCGTGGCGCTTCTGCGGCCTCACTGAGCGCAGCCGCACAAGCCGGCGTCGGCGACAGCCGATACTCTTCCATCGCCTTCTGGATCGCGCCTTGATCGGGGCCAAATTCTGCTGCCAGCATCCCAAAAAACTCCAGCCGGCCTGCCGGGTTCATTGCCTGGTACTGCGCGAAAATTCGTTGTGCCAGAACGGTTTGCGACGCCTCTCCTCGCTGGGACAGTAATTGCTTGCAAAGCAGCCGCATGTCCGTGCCGCGAGGGCCGCCCATGCTGCGCAGAAGATTACTGAAAAACTGGGGCATGATTTGGCTTCTGATCTTTCCCTGTCAGTCTATCAACTCAACCCGCCGAATGCTGCGCGGCGTAAACCGGGCGGTTACACATCCGCTCCGGATTCTGTTAGCTTGAAATTGGATGATCTCTTTTTCCAATATCAATAAGCAGTACGGCAAGCAGCTGGTTTTTGTCGACGCATCATTTCAGCTCAACCCTGGCGAGAAAGTCGGTCTGGTTGGCCCGAACGGAGCAGGGAAGACAACGCTTTTTCGTATGGTTGTGGGCGAGGAAGTTCCCGACGAGGGTGAAGTCTCCGTTCCCAAGCGGCTGACGATTGGCTATTTCCGCCAGGATGTTGAAGAGATGGCTGGACGATCCGTACTCGATGAAGCCATCGCCGGCAGCGGGCGCGTGGGCGATCTTCATCATGAACTGGAAGCCTTGCAGCATGAAATGTCCGATCCCGCCAAAGGCGACGAGATGGACCGCATTCTTGCCCGCTTTGGCGAAGTGCAGGAAGAGTACGAGCATCTTGGCGGATACGCACTTGAAGCTCAGGCGCGAGAAGTGCTCCACGGCCTTGGTTTTAAAGACGACCAGATTGATGGCGACGTAGGCGCGCTTTCCGGCGGATGGAAGATGCGCGTTGCGCTGGCCCGCGTTCTTCTGGGCCGCCCTGATGTTCTGCTGATGGACGAACCCACCAACCACCTTGATCTGGAATCGATCATCTGGCTGGAGCAGTTCCTCAAATCTTTTCAGGGCGCGCTGCTGATGACGTCACACGACCGCGAGTTCATGAACCGCCTTGTTTCCAAAATCGCAGAGATCGAATCCGGGGAGATCATCAGCTACTCCGGCAACTATGATTTCTACGAGCGGGAACGAAACATTCGCGCCGCCAACCAGCAAGCCGCTTTCTCGCGGCAGCAGTCCATGCTGGCCAAAGAACAACGTTTCATCGATCGCTTTCGCACCCACGCCGCCAAAGCCGCACAGGTGCAGAGCCGGATCAAGGCACTGGATAAGATTGAAAAAATCGAACTCCCCAAGAAACGCCAGATCGTAAAATTTGAGTTCCGAACGCCGCCGCGCTCAGGCGAGCAGGTTGCTGTGATTGAAGACCTCCATAAGAGCTACGGCCCGCGAGTGATCTATGACGGATTCAACCTCACCATCCGGCGCGGTGAACGGTGGGCCGTGATGGGCAGAAACGGCGCAGGTAAAACCACTCTGCTCAAGATGATTGCCGGCGCATCCCAACCTGATTCCGGCAAGGTCCGCTTGGGCGCCAGCCTCAACATGGGCTATTTCGCGCAACAGTCCCTGGACGTACTCAAGCCTGATCTGACCATCATTGAGCAACTGCAAAGAGATTTCCCCCAGGACAGCCTGGGTTCATTGCGAAACCTCGCCGGCGCTTTTCAGTTTTCCGGCGACGACGTCGACAAAAAGATCCGCGCTCTTTCCGGCGGAGAAAAGTCACGGATGGTGATGGCCCTGATGCTGTATAACCCGCCGAACTTTCTGGTGCTCGACGAGCCGACCAACCACCTCGACCTGGCTACGAAAGAAATGCTGGTGGAAGCGCTGAAAGATTTTGAAGGCACCATGATATTCGTATCGCACGATCGCATGTTTCTGCGCGGCCTGGGCTCACGCGTGCTGGAACTGGGCGGCGAGAGTGGAACTGATCGCAGTCCGCAGGTGTACCCCGGATCGTATGTTGAGTACGTGCAGAAGATCGGGCACGAAGCGCCGGGAATCTATGTGTGATTGAACACACGTAAAACGCTTTGAAGCTTGAGTTCCGAATGGTGCCGGGAGGGGGAGTCGAACCCCCACGAGGTTTAAAGCCTCGGCGGATTTTGAGTCCGCTGCGTCTGCCAGTTCCGCCATCCCGGCTCTTGAGGCGGGTACAAGAAGCATAAACAGGTTAGCACATTTCTTAGTGATCAATTTGCT
>DATCAX010000748.1:0-4535 GCA_036512375.1 Candidatus Angelobacter sp.
GCCCAGACTCTCTCAAGCGATGAGTCCCCTCGAAATAAATCTCCGCTGTTCCTCATCTCCGGTCGCTTAGTCCACGCTTGCACCAGGTTCGGTGCACATGAGAAAAGCCATCGCTTATTCTCTGCATCGTGTTCTCCTCACGGCAAACTTTTCCGGAAATTTCCTGCGTTCACCTCCTCTGCGTGTGTTATTTTTTTTATTCACAAAAAACGAGTTTCCTGGAGGCAAGCAAATTGGGTTTAAACATGGTGCCGAAGCGCATCTTCCTGACCAACGGAGTGGGCAAGCACAGAGAAAGACTCACATCTTTTGAGTTGGCCCTCAGGGATGCGGGCATCGCGGCGCAGAATCTGGTCCGGGTTTCCTCCATTTTTCCTCCTCATTGCAAGCTGATCTCGCGCAAGGAAGGCGTGAAGTATCTTCATCCCGGCGAGGTCACTTTTGCCGTGGTCGCGGAGAACTCCACCCGTGAGCCTCACCGTCTCACTGCCGCCAGCATCGGCCTGGCCATGCCGGCGGACCGCGCCACCTACGGTTACCTGAGCGAGCACCATTCTTTTGGCGAAGCCGACGACGTAGCCGGTGAATATGCTGAGGAGCTGGCAGCGGAGATGCTCGCCACCACTCTCAACGTGGATTTCAATCCTGATACTTCATGGGACGAGAAAAAAGAAATTTACCGGATCTCCAACAAGATCGTTCGGACCACCAACATCACCCAGAGCGGCGTGGGAGACAAGCGCGGCCTCTGGACCACGGTGATTGCGTCGGCCATCCTGATCTTCGAATAGCCTTCTTCTCGAGCGGGCGCGAGCCGCCCATTTGTAACTTAAGTTCGATAACTAGATCGCAAAGCCGGCAGCGGGCGGAAAGATTACATCCTTCCGCCCGCTGTGTTGGCTTGGTGCTGATCCACCTCATTGCAGGATGGATTCCGCTTTTCCAAAATCTGACTAACTCCCTGTTATCCGGCTTTATGCTGTTTGGCGTGACCGCCGGCAAATGGCGCCGCCGCTGGCCTTGGCAGTCCGGGACCATGGTCTGCGTCTGAGTACTGTAGCTGGACAGGCACGGTTGCCTGACTGTTTGTCAGCTTCAACTCCTTGAACACTTCCGTCAGAGGATTGGCTTCGGAAACCGGAAAATCGCCGCACTCTTCCCCCTGAGCTGAAGTCCAGCCCAGGAAGTTGACGGCAGTCGGGCTGTTTCCGGCATTGATCGCGTCCTCGACATCGGGATCCGTGCGGGCTTCGTTGAGTTCATGATAGAAAGTCGCCACCACGTTCTTCCACGATTTATCGAAAACAGGTATGCCATTCACGGTACCGTCGGCAAGCTGCTCAGAAAATACGCCTATGGCATAGTAGATGGTCTGGGCGGCGGAACCGGTTCCCACGTGTATCGAACCGTGATAGCCGCCAAGTCCGTTGGTTGAGTCCTCTTGATCCTGAGGCGGAACTGCGTGAGCCAGCGCCATGGGTGTTACTTGCTGAGTTTTGGAAGATTCCACCTTGCTGGAGATGGCGCCAATGGTGGGCGCAAGATCGGTGTTCAGTATCGTGCCGCTCGGCAGCATGAAGTTCAATACCGTCGAACCAAAGTTAACGCCGTTCAACGTTCCGGCTTGAAACAGCTGGCGTACCAGGTTCTCAACATCGCCCTGCGAAACTTTGCTCGGCTTGGGTCCCGCCAGTACGTGCGAGCCCTGGAAGGTGCTTGTAATATGGCCTGAAGCATAGTACTGGCTCATGACGTTGTTCAGGTTCTTGTCGGTCATTGCTGCCGCAAGGCCGTCGTCAATGGACTGTATGTCGGTTGGGTTCCAGGCGGGCGTGCCGCCGACATAAAAGTTCACGAAAATGAGATCCGCTATGGTCTTTCCTGAGTGAAAGATCAGGTCGTGTTTCGGGCTCGCTGGGACGCCCGGTGCTCGAACCGCCGGCATCGATATCCGGGAACGAACACTCTTTTCTGCCTTGCTATTCTTGGCCACAAAGACGCGCATTGGGCTGACGAAGGCATCCTGCTTTTCGGATGGCATGGTTCTTCCTCCTAAACAGCGGACTAGCCGCCTGATATAGGAGACGGATTATCTCAGTAAATCCCTGCCGCAATCTTAAAACTATTACTTAGACCAGAAGGTATCTTGGTCGGATCAGTAATCTGTATTAAGGTTTTCCCGCCTTGAAGCTCGGCTTCTTGTATCCATTTCCCAGCCGCTCAAACACTGCGGCGCACATAATCGGCAGGCCCACCGTGGCGTCAATAAATACCTCGCCAAAGCGGCCACCTTCAGCCGGAGGCACAAATTTGCCCCATGAAATTGCCTCTGAATAAGGTGAACCGGAAAGTCCGCCCCAATACACCGGCTCAGGACAGATGCGCACGCCATAATGATAGCGCTTGAGTGGGACATCTTCTCCCGCGCGACGCACGCGCAGTTCGCAGTAAGGTCCAAATTGCTGCGCCCAGTTTCGTGGCACGCCGCCACCGATGGTAAAAATTCCCAGCTTCTTCTGCTGCAAAAGCGTTTCTGCAAAATAATTCAGGTCCAGGAACGGATCGTAGCGCAGCTGCGGCTTACCTTCGCGCGCGCGCATGCGATTGTTGAGGGCGACGTCGAGCCCCATCTCAGAATCCGTGAATGCCGGCACAAAAACCGGAACATTTTTCTGGTACGCCGACTTCAGAATTCCCCGCCCTTTGGCGTGGTGCTTCAGGTGTTCGCCAATGGAGCGGTTCAGCTTCCATGAACACATGATCTGTTGCGGGTCCCATTTTCCCAGCACTTCTTCCATCACCAGTTCAACGTGATCCAGGTTCTGCTCCGGCTCCAGCGTGTCATAGACTCGGTTATAGCCCGCTTCATACAACTCAACGTCGTTCATTCTGGGGTCATAGCGATAGTGCTTGCAGCCGGTCGCTTCAACCAATCCGTGAGCCATCAGCGCGCCGGTGGAAACCACGGCATTGACCAGCCCTTTATCGATAAGGTCGCACACGATCAAGCCCTGCTTGGCCACCGTCATAGCTCCGGCGAGCGTCATCACTACGAAGCAGTCTTTATCGCGCGCCATCGCCTCCAGCACGTCCACGGCCTCGCCAAGCTGTCGGCCGGTAAACGCCGTGTCGGCCATGGCGCGCACCAGGTCGCTGATGCCTTTGGCCTTGGAAAGATCCAGCGGAAATACCGGAGAGAGCTTGTCCTGCACCGGATCGTGCAGCTTACGGTCAATGCCTGCGCCTGCCTGCTTCTTGCTCAATGCTTCACCTCTTGGAATGGACGTGGTCGGACAAACTTAGAAAAGTAAACGCTGTGGACCGCAGAGTCAAACGCGGCGCGTTTGATATGCTTGAAGTGATTGTGATCGATTGCCGCGGTCATAGCAATTTTAGCAATTCCAGAGAACGCTGATGCCCAATCCTGACATCTTTACCGTCGGCCTGATCCAGATGCACTGCTCTGCCGACCCTGACGACAACGTTCAACGGGCCGTGGAGAAAGTTCGCTCGGCCGCGAAGCAGGGCGCGCAGATGGTTTGCCTGCCGGAGCTTTTCCGCACGCAATATTTCTGCCAGCGTGAAGACGCCGCACTCTTTGACCTGGCAGAGACCATTCCCGGCCCGACCACCGAAGCGCTTTCTGCTGTCGCCCGCGAGACAAAAACTACGGTCGTGGTTTCTGTGTTTGAACGCCGGGCGCGCGGTCTCTACCACAATACCGCGGTCATTCTTGACGCCGACGGGAGCACCAAAGGCCTCTATCGCAAGATGCACATCCCGGACGACCCTCTTTATTACGAGAAGTTTTACTTCACTCCTGGAGATCTTGGCTTCAAGGCCTTCGATACTGAATACGGTCGTATGGGCGCTCTCGTCTGTTGGGACCAGTGGTATCCCGAAGGCGCTCGCCTCACTGCCTTACAAGGCGCGAATGTTCTCTTCTATCCCACAGCTATCGGCTGGCATCCTGACGAAAAGGCCGAGTTCGGCGCCGTGCAGCACGATGCGTGGCGCACCATCCAGCGGGCTCACGCCATCGCCAACGGTGTTTTTGTCGGCGTGGTCAATCGAGTGGGTCACGAGTTCGGTGACATCCGTGGCAATCGCTCCGAAGGCAAGGGCCTGGAATTTTGGGGAGGCTCGTTCCTCTGCGATCCCTTTGGACGGATCATCGTGGAAGCATCACACGATAAAGAAGAAATCCTGATCGGCCAGTGCGACTTGAAACATTTGGAAGACGTCCGCCGCAACTGGCCGTTCCTTCGCGACCGCCGCATTGATAGCTATGGCGGCATTACGCAGAGGTTCCTGGATTAATGGTGCGCGCGAAGACGTCTGCGGTCCAGGAACCCACGCCCCGTTCTCTGGGCTACCGCATGCCGGCCGAATGGGAGCCGCACCAATCCACATGGCTGGCGTGGCCGCACAACCTCTCTGACTGGCCAGGAAAATTCGATGCCATCCCGTGGGTCTTTGCCGATATCATCCGCCACCTCGTCCGCGTCGAAGACGTAAACCTGATCGTGGCATCG
>DATCAX010000749.1:0-2587 GCA_036512375.1 Candidatus Angelobacter sp.
AGCTCATCCAGCTTGCCTGCAACATCTGCGCCATAAGCAATCACCTCATCCACGGTCTTGCCATATTTGCGCTTCAGACGGTCGAAAACCGCCAGCCGGTCTTCCACCTCTGCCAGACGCTCAGGTGACGCGTCGATTCCATCAGCGTAGTCGCGCGCAGTGGCGCTCACGTCTTCAATCGCCACCTTGGCGGACTCAAGCGCTGCCAGCGCCTCCAGGAACTTCTCATCGAAGCGCGCCAGTTCTTCCAGCTGTTTGCGCGCCGCGGAAAGGTTCGTCAGCGCCGACGCATCGTCTTCATACAAGACCTGGTATGCAGCCGTAGCCGCGCCGAAGAGCTTTTCAGAGTTTGCCAGGACGCGCTTCTCCGTCTCCAGTTTCCGGTCTTCTCCCGGCTGAAGCATGGCTGCTTCAATCTCTTTCTTCTGGAAGCTCCACAGGTCGGCCATGCGGAGGCGGTCTTGCTCATCGCGATCAAACTGCGCCAGGCGCTCGCGCAACTCAGCCCATGCGGCATGTTTTCCCGCCAGATCGCTGAGGTCGTGACCCGTGTACGTGTCCAGCAATCCCAGGCGCGCCCCTTCATCAAAGGCCAGAATTGTCTCGTTCTGTGCGTGGATAGAAGCCAGAGCCGGAGCCAGAGCGCGCAGCAGCGCCACCGTGGCCGGCTGGTTGTTGACGAAAACGCGTCCCTTGCCGCCCGCGGCAATTTCGCGCTTTACGATGACCTGGTTCCCTTCCGGCTCAATCCCGTTCTCTTCCAGCAGGTGCGCCACCCACTTTTCATCAGCTTCGAAAACGCCGCTGACGATGGCCTTCTCCGCGCCATGGCGAATCATGTCCGTGGAAGCTTTGTCACCCAATAGTAAAGATAGAGCGTCGATCAGAATCGACTTGCCTGCACCCGTCTCTCCGGTAAGCAGGTTCAGTCCCGGGGCAAACTCCACCGCCAGGCTGTCAATCACGGCATAGTTTTCGACACGAAGCTCCAGCAGCACGGGAACAAAACCTCAGAAGGAAATTGAGCGAAGTTTAACAGAGATCAGGCGCAAATGGGCAAATGGAGTATCAACGTGAAGGGGCGCTTGCGGTATATTATTCCCGGTATTTCAATTGACCTTGCTTTTATCTGAAAGGTGGTCCCATGGTTCAAATGCTGCTGCTCTGCATGATGCTATTTCAGGCGGGTTCACAAACTGCTACCAAGCCAGTAATCGACAATGATCGGGTTTCCGTCATGGATGTGACCGACTCCCCCGCTGCGCAACCGTCGGATGCCGTTGTTGTGTCTTTGTCGGGTAATGCGGCATTTGTGCCCAAGGGCACGTCGCCCAAGATCTCAGGACGGTCATTTGTGATCGGCTTGAAAGATCACCCTGTGGTCCCAATCGAAAACAAGAGTGGCTATCCGCTGGCTTTTCCGCGTCCTGGTACCAAGAAGATCTTTGAGAATGAACGCGTGATCGTGTGGGATTCCACATGGACGCCGGGCGTAGCCACACCCATGCACTTCCATGATAAAGACGTCGTGGTAGTGTTCCTTGAGGACGGCGACCTGAAATCAACCAGTGCCGATGGGAAAGAGGTCGTGAACAAATACACTACGGGTACAGTCAGGTTCAACCTGCGTGATCGCACGCACACTGAAACGCTGATGAACGGGAAACAGCGCGCGATCATCACGGAGATGAAGTAAGCTCTGTCTTTGTTTTAAAAAATACGAACTGCAAATCGTCTGCATAGAACCGCGCTGGATAAGAAAAGATCCGCTGGGTTGAAGCTGAATGGCGGTGGTGTCGGTCTGTTGCTAACCTGTTCATTTGCTGCACCATGACAGTGCCATTCGTCAGCAGCAACGCAGTGCCTGCTTGAAAAGGAGCCGGGTTATTTAATGGTGTCCCGGATTGTGCACCGACCGGCGTTGCGAAGGCCAGCAGCATGGCCGCGAAGAATGTGCTGAGTCGACCGAAAGCTTTCTCATATCTCATTCCTCTCTTGTAGGTTGTACGAAATGGGGACCTGCAGTCGCGGGACCCGCTGAAGACGCGTTGAAACGCTCTGGTGTTGAAAAAATCCAGATGTGAGGTGGACGGACGTAGTCGTGTGCCGTGCTTTTAGACCCAATTATTCGAAGATTCCCACGCCCTCGTTCTAACTATCGCCCAGCAAATTTTTCCTGCCCTGGACTGTCGTGAAACCACAGGTACTCTCCCGTATGGTCAAAAAACTCATCGGCGGCTCAGCTTCATGCCGCTTCGCGCTCATAGTATTTCAGCAGTCCACCCAGCCGCTCCCGATACCGTACCTTTCCCGGTTTCCGATTCACCGGTCGATTCCGCAACGGAAAAAGAAGCAAGTTGTCTTTGCCTTGATGATTTCGTTCTTCATGGTAATGGGCTTCGTAATGGTGCAGCGTCCGCCGCAGCGAACCCTCCCCGCACAGGATTGAATGAAAAACAGCACATAGTAGGTCATCAACCCTTTCAGCGTCAGCACTTCCACCGTGAAGAAGTCGGTCGCTGCCAGTACCGCCATGTGAGCGCGGATAAAGTCCTTCCAACTCGTTGTCAGCTTCCGCTTGGGAGCC
>DATCAX010000750.1:0-4822 GCA_036512375.1 Candidatus Angelobacter sp.
ATCGAAAAGACGATTGGCAGCGTCAGGCAGCCTTATGGCCCAGATCCGCTTCCAACCCCAACTCCACCTCCACCGCCTCCGCCCATCCCGCTTAAGTTTTACGGCTTCGCCAGCAAGCCCAATGAGGCGAAGAGGATCTTCTTGGCCGATGAAGGCGAAGTATTCGTCGCCCGGCAGGGTGATATTGTCGAGAGAAAATACAAAATCGTTCAGATCAATAACACCAGCGTGATCATTGAAGACGTGCTCAACAGTAATCGGCAGACGATCCAGGTAACTGCCAAATAGATTTCTGGGAATTTACGGTGCATTGCATGAAAACAAGTCGTTTACGTCGCGGAGAATCCGGGTATGTGCTGCTGGCACTCATGCTCACGCTTACCCTGATTCTGATTGCCATGTCCGTGGAAGCACCCCGCATCGTGCAGCAGATTAAACGGGAAAAAGAAGAAGAGCTGGTCCATCGCGGAAAAGATTACGCCACAGCGGTCAAGCGGTTCGTGCATAAGAATGGCGGCCAATATCCATCATCCGTTGAACAACTGGAGAACACCAACCACATCCGGTTCCTGCGCAAAAAATATAAGGATCCCATGACCGGAGAATCCGACTGGAAGATGGTGCACGTGGGTGAAGCTGAGATTAAAATTCCCGCTCCCAATCCGGGGCTGTCCGGCGGCGGAGGTACGAATCCTGGCTTGTTCGGCAGCGCTGCGCAGAGTCAAACTTCTTTAGGCGGCGGAACTGGGACGGGAACGGGCACTACCAGTACCGGAACAACTCCTAACGGCCAGGCGCAAACACAGTCGACGTTAACAACCACCGGCATCGGCAATGGTCAGACTGTTGGTGGTGGACAGATCATAGGAGTTGCCAGCACCAAAAAAGCGCAGGGGATCAAGGAATTCAACGACAAAGACCACTACGACGAATGGTATTTCGTCTATGATCTGCGACTGGAACAGAGCGGTGGAACTGGCGTGACAGTTGCCGCACCACGCGGAGCAGGGACGGCCACGGGGGCAACTGGTGCTTCCGGGGCCACAGGAGCCCAGAACCCGCCAAGTGCTGTGAATCCATCGGGAACGGTGAATCCGCCAGGCGCCGAAGGACAACCGACGCCGCCAACCGGAACCCCGGCGGCGACGCCTCCGCCTACCGGAACGCCAGCGACACCTCCCCAGGTTCCCAACTAAAAGCTGCCCGACCAATGCAAAAGCCTCGTCTTTCGACGAGGCTTTTCAATATCTTTGGAACCGCATGGTTACACGTTGAAAGACGAGCCACATCCGCACGTGCTCTTCACGTTCGGGTTCTCAAATTTAAAGCCCGAAGCTTCCAAGGTCTCCACAAAGTCCACTACGCAGCCATTCAGATACATGGCAGAGGTCGCATCCACGTAGACTTTTAAGTCGTCAAAGCTATAAACCTTGTCCATAACGCCGGGCGCGTTCTCAAATGACATGGAGTAAGAAAAGCCCGAGCAGCCGCCACCGACCACACCGATACGCAACCCAGCCGGCACCGGATTCTGCTGGCCCATTATCTCTTTGACCTTTACCACTGCTGTGGGAGTCAAATTGACAGGCAATTTGGGAGTGGTTTCTACGTTTGGAATTGTCGTGGTAGCCATTCTGTTTGCGCCTCCTTGAAACGACCTAACCTGACGATCTGCTTTATTATACACAGTTCGTCGCTGATTCTATTGGGCTTTCTCCGGGTTAGATGACTCCAACCGCTGCCCGGTCGCACAATCTTTCTGCCCAGCCGCCTTCTTTCCCCATTCACCCGCCCGCCTTCCCCATTCGCTCTCACTCTCAGCAATCCAGCAACTCTCGAAAATACTAGATTTCGCCACTGTACCCGGGTCTATAATCCCGGTAGGTTCCATCTACACCCTCGCCGCGACAAGCGGTTGCGGCCTCTGAGTACCTGGAACCGGCCAAAATCCAAGGTGGTGTTTTTTATGATGACGCCTCTCCTCATTCTTTGGGCCGGTTTAACAATCGTGCTGGTCATTCTCCTGATCTATCGCGGCACCCTTTCCATGCATGAAGATGACCAGTTATTCCTTGGCAATTCTGAGGCCCACATGGCCAAGGAGCAGGAAGAACTGATCGTGAAAATGAACAGGCTTGAGCCGTGGGTCAAGGTGTGCGGCGCCTGCTCTGCATTGTTGCTTGTTCTGATCGCGGGCATGATGCTTTACTCGCGATTTAACATATAGCCCCCAGCGCACGCCAGATTCCCGGCGCGTTTCGCCGAGTCGCGCGTTCGCATCTGCCAGGATGGATCCCATCCTCAGCATTTGCTAATCCTTTTTGGCGCTTGCGTACTAGACCCCGTGAGCCGCGAGCGCGGCTACTTCCACCGGTAGTTCCAAAGCTATGCGCGCCCCATGTGGTTCAAGGTTTTCCGCGTGGATCTCTCCACCGTGCTCTTTGACGATCCCATAACAGATGCTCAGTCCCAGTCCGGTACCCTTGCCCACAGGTTTAGTTGTATAGAAAGGATCAAATACGCGATTCACGTCGGTGAAGCCGTTGCCGTTGTCTTCAAAGCGAAGCGTCACGACGCGTCCATTGTTGCAGTTGGCCTCAATGCGAATCCGTTTCCTGGAACTCCCGTCGAGCGCGTCAATGGAATTGTTCAGCAAGTTCAAAAGGATCTGCTTAAACTGGTCTTCATCCAGCGCAACATGCGGCAGGCCGGACTCAATCTGTACCTGGACCTCTATATCCTGATTAAGCAGATGGTACTCGCGAAGCGCCAGCACGTCCTGCAATAACGCTTCCAGGTTGGCCGATTTCTTGGCCAGAGTGTTCTGGCGGGCAAAACGCAGCAGGTTTTCAATGATGCGCTTCATTCGCTGGGCTTCACGCAACATCTTGTCCAGCTTTTGCTGCGCCGGGCCTTCGGGAATATCGTCACTGATCAGCTCTGAATAACCGATGATGGAAGTGAGCGGATTATTCAATTCATGGGCCACGCCTGCCACCAGCTGACCAATCGCTGCCAGCTTCTCTGCTCGCGCCAGCTGCCGGTGCAGAGCTGCGTTGTCCACCGTCACTGCCAGGTCGCCGGCCAGCAGTTCAATCTTGGTTAACTCCTCGGCATTCACCCGGGTAACATCGCGCGGATCGCTTAGGCCAATGCATCCCACATGCGCGCCGCGCATGGAGCGAAGCGCTACCAGCACCTGGTTGCCTTTCATCCAGTGTTGGGAAGGTTCGTACCGGGTGGTACTGGGTACCTGGCCATATTTTGCCATCTGCTCAGGCCGCAACATGACCGATCTCTCGCCCAGTCTTTCGCCCACCGTGCATGCTTCCACCAGGTCTTCAAACTTCCAGACCTCATTGCATTTTTGTTCGATCAGGTCTTTGGCATCGCCTTCATAGCCACACTGTCCGGCGGCAAACAGGCTGTGGCCGTCAGGGCTGAGAATGATCACCACACGATCAAAGGTGCTGGTTTCCCGAATTGCGGCGGCAATTTCATTGCAGACTGAATTCACATCCACCCCGCTCAAAAGCCTTGACGTGATTCCGGAAAACTTCTGCAACTGGTGATTCAGCTTCTGCTCTCGACGTCCGGCGGACCGCAGGAACTCTGATTTGTCTTCCAGCAGGGTCAGGATCATTCCAAAGGCGACAAAGAATTTTGGCGTGTTCCAGAGTTCGGGATTTACCTTGAGGTTTGGCGCCCAGGTGGACATTATTTGTGCTGTGGGAAAAACCGCGCCCCACAACAGGAAGCCTCCGGCGCTGGTGACTACGCCGGGCGACCAGCGCGGATAACGTCTGTAATACAGAAATCCCGGGAGCGCAAAACCGAGCGTAAGCGACGCCAGAAAACCAAAGTCATAATGGCCTTGCCACGCGCGCACAATGGCCACCGAACCGGTCACGGCAACGATCGGCGCCCACAGAAAAAACTGGACAACAATTTTGCGGCGCAGAGCAACGAACAATGGCGCGCCGTAAAAAATAATTGCGGCGCAGGAAATGTAAAGCCATCGCCAATTCAACTCATAGGCCAGTCCGGCTGTGTACACAAGCGAAGGAACACCGGTTAAGGCCAGCAGGCTAAAGGTCAGCCGCTTATCTTCAAAAAATGATGTGAGAGAAGCAATAAAATAAAGCGCGGAAAGCTGCAGGCAGCCCAGGTCAATCATGAACGTTACGGGCGTCAGGTTGCCATCCGCTGGCTCAAACAACTGGACAAAGAAATGGGCAAAGATGAGTACCCAGGCCGCAATCCATAGATGTAGCCGGGCCGACTTGACATGCCGGCGAAGCGCCACGAAAATGCCCACCATGACGGCCACTACCAGGATGGTGGGGAGTTTGTCGAACAAAATGGCCATTTCCGCAAATTTCCAGTCTACGAAAAAGCAAATTTATCATGGTCATGGCCGGAAACAGCCCAATGAAGACTATGCGCCAGTAACCTCAGTAACCGCCTTGTAACGGCTGTGCGGTTCCATTTTGGGATAACTGCTTTGACCCCGCTCGGCTAGGCCGCTATACTGCCGTTTAGCCTCAAAAACCGCGCTAACTCAAACGGTTACGGGTGCAAAGGGCGATTAGCTCAGCTGGTTAGAGCGCCTGCCTTACAAGCAGGCAAAAAAATCTATCCTCCTAACCTCTCTCTTTCAAACAACTTAGCTTTCAACAAACAGCATTTTGAATGCCTGCCAAACGATAGCCGCGCTCGATGTCTTGTCTGATTAGATGTTCAAGGAACTTGGATTTGCCTTCGCCTGGGGAGCCGAGAATATGAATATGATTCTCGCGGTCTTCTTCGGTGAAATACTGCA
>DATCAX010000751.1:0-8589 GCA_036512375.1 Candidatus Angelobacter sp.
GGCGAGTTCATCCAGGTGCATCCGACTTGCATCCCTGGCGAGGACAAGCTGCGATTGATGTCGGAATCGGCGCGTGGCGAGGGCGGTCGCGTCTGGGTACCTAAAACCAAAGGCGACAAGCGCGACTGGAAGAGCATTCCCGCGCCCGAGCGTTGGTATTTCCTGGAAGAGTGGTATCCGAAGTACGGCAATCTGGTTCCGCGCGACGTGGCCACACGTGCCATCCACAAAGTGGTTTACGAATACGACCTGGGGATTGACGGCCAACCCATGGTCTATCTGGACCTGACGCACATTGATCGCGAGACATTGAATCGAAAGCTCGAAGGCATTCTGGAAATTTACGAAAAATTTGTCGGCGACGATCCGCGCGAAGTTCCCATGAAGATTTTTCCCGGCATGCATTACACCATGGGCGGACTCTGGGTGGATTTCAACCAGTCGACCAATATCAAGGGCATCTTCGCCGCGGGCGAATGCGAATATGGTTACCATGGCGCCAACCGGCTCGGCGCAAATTCACTTCTATCCTGTATCTACGGCGGCTTTGTCGCCGGACCGCAGTCCATGCTTTACGCAAAAAACAATACCAAGTCCACTGACGGCGTAAGCAGCACGGTGTTTGACAGCGAGCGCAAGCGCCAGGACGAAGCCAATGCCGGCCTGCTGACATCCAACGGCACTGAGAATCCGTTCCGCCTCTGGCGCGAACTGGGCGAACTGATGACCCGCAACTGTACCGTCATTCGTTACAACAAAAATCTGCAGCAGACGGACGCCAAGCTGGTTGAGTTCCTGGAACGCTTCAACCATATCAACTTGAGCGATAAAAGCCAGTGGGCAAACACGTCGTTCGTCTTTACGCGGCAGCTGTACAACATGCTACAACTTTCGCGGGTGATCGCGGAGGGCGCGGCGCTGCGGGATGAATCGCGCGGCGCGCACTACAAGCCGGATTTCCCGGATCGCGACGACAAGAATTTTCTGAAGACCACAAAGGCTTATTTCGCACCGGACGCTGACGAGCCCAGGTTTGAATTTGAGCCAGTGGATATTTCCCTGCTGCCGCCAAGGCCGCGGCGGTATGACATGGCTAAATGAAACTATGGAATATATGGACCAGCCGCAGCGCAGCACATCGCCGAAGTTTTACAAGAATGCCACGATCATGTTCGTTGTGATCGGCTGCATCTTATTGTGGCAGGCGATTGCGCATCATGATTGGGTCTATGGCGCATTTGCGGGTATCACGTTCCTCAATGCAATCATGACCACGCTGAAGATTATTTCGCTACGGGAGACCAAACAATAATGGCCCAATCCGTTACAAAGACCGTCATTCTCAAGATCAGACGCCAGGACAATCCCAAATCCAGTCCGCGTTGGGAGGAATTCGAACTAACCTGGAAGCCGGGGATGAACGTGATTTCGGCCATGATGGAGATCGCCGCAAATCCGGTTACGCGTGACGGGAAAACCACCACGCCCATTGCCTACGATTCCAACTGCCTGGAAGAGGTCTGCGGTTCCTGCGCCATGCTGATCAACGGGAAGGCGCGCATGGCGTGCTCGGCGCTCGTAGATAAACTGGAGCAGCCAATCCGTATAGAGCCTTTCAGCAAGTTCCCTATCGTTCGTGATCTGGCCGTCGACCGAAGCGTCATCTTCGAGAACCTGAAAGCCGTAAAAGCCTGGGTGCCGATTGATGGCACGTATGATCTCGGATCAGGTCTGCGAATTTATCCCACCGAGCAGGAAGAGGCCTACCCGGTCTCGCGTTGCATTTCCTGCTGTTGCTGTATGGAAGCTTGCCCGCAGTTCAATGAGAGCACCGGCTTCGTTGGCGCGGCGACCATCGCTCAAGTAAGGCTTTTCAATCAGCATCCAACTGGCAAAGCGCTGAAACACGAGCGACTTCAGGCGCTTATGGGTGACGGTGGCATTCAGGAATGCGGCTTCGCTCAAAACTGCGTTGAGGTCTGCCCCAAGGACATCCCCCTTACCAAAGCCATCGCGGACACGGGCCGCGAAGTGATGAAACAGGCGATCAAAGACTTTTTTCGTGGCTAGTTTTGGGCACGGGGATAGCTTTTTTCAAATCTTGCCCCATGGCTCTGGACCGTTCCTCGACAATCTCCAGGAAAGCCTTTTGCACTTGCGCGTAAAATCCCTTCAATGGCCCAGAGGAGAGTTCTTTCGCGTACTGCTGAAGTTCAGGACGCGTAACGCCGTGGTACATCACGCTCATCGATAGTTCCACATTGTTCTGAACCTGGGCTTTTATGTCCTTGCGGTGAGCCTGAACTTGAGCCACGATCTCCGGAGGCGCGCCCAGGCCATTCATCATTCCGCGCATTACGGCGATGGTGGAATCTGCGGCAAAATCGCTCGCGCCTGCGCTGCTGTCGAGCGCGTCCAGAGAGTCCATGCGTTCGTCTGTAGGTGGGACCGTTTGCGCGATGGTGATGTATCGCTTCAGCTTTTTCTGGCCTTCGGGAGTGTTGACTGCTGATTCAAGCGAAAGCATGCGGGCTACAAATGGGGTTTGCAGACGTTGCACCGCCTGGTCCATCTGTTGAGCGTTGCAATGAGCGGCTACGCGATCCTGCAATTCTTTGCGAAGCAAGGCGGTGTTGAATTCCTTCTCGAAAATGGGCTGAAAGATGGCAATGAACTCATCAGCGGACGCCTTTCCACGTATCTGCTGCATGAACTGGTCCGACGAAATCACGTCTGCCATGTGGTCGATCGACTGGTTGAACCCGCTGAGGTCAAGTGCCTGATGTGTCAGAACGCCGCAATCAATGGTTTGGGCAGATGCCAGTCGGCATGCAACAAACAACAAGAGCAGCCCGCAACTTCGTTTCATGGTAAAGACCTTTATGGAGAAAGAGGTACTGCACAGAGTATTGCAGACATGTTCCTGAGGACAATATGACTTTAGTTTCTACCGAAAGAGGAACGGGTGTTCAGAGACAAAGATCCATCGCGTGAGATGAAAGGAAGAGAGGCGCGGAGAAACAGATGGAGTCCATGCGATCCAGAATTCCACCATGGCCCTCGATCGTGGTCCCAAAATCCTTGACCCCGGAATCACGCTTAATGGCTGACATCGTGAGCCCGCCGGCAAATCCCATGAGGGTGGCCGCGAGAGATAAAAGTAGAGCCTGAAGCGGCGAGAAGGCGGTGATCCACCAGAGCGAGGTACCAAGCGCCACCGCTGTTGCAATGCCGCCAATAAAGCCCTCCCAAGTTTTATTAGGCGAAATGTTGGGCGCGATTTTCCTTTTGCCAATCAACTTGCGCCAATTGGGGGTTGAGCATTTCGTGAGCACCAAAGGTTTATGGGTAGCTAAATCGTTGGGCATCAGCAGCAATAGCGCTGATAACCTGCGTGGGGTTCTACCTGTTTTTCCACATCCATCAGGAACTGGAAATCCAGCCTGTTTACGCCTTTCGGCTGGCGACAGTCGCATTCGTCCTGAGCGCAATCGTTACCATGATTTATTTCCGCGTCCGGGCCGGTCGCTGAATGCACACCCAATTTCTTCAGCGCCGTAAACGCCGGGATCCTCCGCGGCTGGGTGTATTTAAATCGTCGGCAATGTCTGCTAATGCGTTAAGATGTGAGAGTGCCTCGTCTCAAAGAGAGACACATTTTTGAGCTTTTTCGAAGGCCTGCCTGACGGTCGAAAAGAATTTAGGCGAATGGACTTGGAAACTACCAATTTTTGTCAGACACTCTAACCTGTTGATTACGAAAGTGTCTGTTCGCGAATGCCCCGGTGTTCCGTAAATTCATGAAAAATCAGGTAAATAGCTGGGTACAGAGGCGGCAGCTCTGGTTTAGAATTTGTCATCTAATGCCGATGTTGTATGTGTCTGACATTTGTACACAGAACAGGACCCGATGAGCGCTAAGAAGATTTTAATCACTTCGTCGATTTTCCTGATGGCGGGTGCCGCCACAGTGCCGGCTTCGGCTGCCAGCCCCTATACAACACATATTCGGCATCACCGCGGGCATGTTCGCCGCGTGGCGTGGAACCCTGTTCTGCGCGGCTCCATGGATTCCATGGTCCGCCAGAATGAAGAGATTGACCGCCTGCAGCTGCCGCGTATTGCGGACAATGAGCAGCTGATGGAACTGGAACGCACACAGGAACTGGTTCCGATCCAGGAGACCCGCGCACTGCATGTTAGTCCGTCTCTGCAGTCTGACAAAAGATATTGCCGTCCGTGGTGCAATCAGTTTCTCCAAGACTTCAGCGAGGCTTACTTCAAGGAGTTCCGTACGCCCCTCCAAGTAACTTCCGCCGTGCGCACCATGGAACAGCAGCAAAAGCTTCGCCGCCACAATGGCAATGCAGCGCCGGAAGTGGGCGAGCATGCATCTTCCCACCTGGCCGGAATCACTATTGATTTGGCCAAGCGCGGATTGACGCGCGCCCAGCATGCCTGGATCGAAGAGTATCTCAAGAACATGCGAGATCAAGGCCTGGTAGAAGCTGCGGAAGAGCGCCGGCAGGCGTGCTTCCACGTGATGGTTTCAGACCGTTATACCGAATGGCGTGAAGCGAACCAGCTGGCTGATAAAATCGCCAGAGAATGAAGCCAAAACGTTCGTTAGCATGTTTTCTCCTGCTTTCAAGCTTAGCGCTCGCACAACATCCAGCTCCACATAAAAAAGCCGCCAAGACCGCACCTATAACGCGGCCGAAGGCTGATCCAGCCACGTCCATCCATCAGTCTGCCCTGATCGTGGACACACACGCGGACACGCCACAACGCTTCCTCGACGAAAACTTTGATCTGGGCCAGAACACGCCTGTAACAGAAGGCCATATCGATCTCGACAAAATCAGGCAGGGCAACCTGGGTGCGGAGTTCTTCTCCATCTGGGTTGAGCCGGAGTTCAAGGGACACTACTCGCAAAGAGCCATGGACCTGATTGACAGCGTCTATCAACAGGCGGCGCGGCATCCTGACAAAATGATCATGGCGTTCTCAGCGGATGATATTGCCAGAGCGCATGACCAGCATAAGTTTGCGGCGCTGATGGGCATTGAGGGCGGCCACGCCATTGAAAATGACATGCGCCTGCTGCGCGATTTCTACCGCGTCGGCGTACGCTACATGACGCTGACCTGGTCCAACACAAATGAGTGGGCCGACTCCTCTGGAGACATCCAGGACCCCAACGTCAAACACCACAATGGCATGACCGACTTCGGTAAAGATGTGGTCCGCGAAATGAATCGCCTGGGCATGCTTGTGGATATTTCACACGTTTCCGACGCCACGTTCTATCAGGCGCTGCTGATCAGCCAGGCTCCTGTTATCGCCTCGCATTCTTCCTCTCGTGAGCTGACCAACCAGCCCCGCAACATGACCGACGACATGCTTCGCGCCATGACCAACAATGGCGGTGTGGTGATGGTGAATTTCTATTCTGCCTTCATTGATGAAAATTACCGCAAAGCTTCTTCCGATCCGGCGAAAATCAAACAGCGCGACGCCGAAGTGGATGCTTACAAGAAAGCGCACGCTCATCCTGATGGCAGCCCGGTGACGTACGACGAAACGGCGGCCATCGAGAAGAAGTGGGCAACACAGTTCCCACGTCCGCCGCTGAAGTCGTTGATCGACCACATTGACCACATCGCTAAACTGGCGGGGATTGACCATGTGGGGCTGGGCTCGGATTTTGACGGCGTTACTTCCCTGCCGGAGGGCATTGATTCCGCCGCGGATCTTCCCAAAATCACCCAGGCCCTTTACCAGCGAGGCTATACGCGCGAGCAGATCCTTAAAATCCTGAGCGGAAACTTTATGCGCGCAATGCGTGAAGTGGAAGCAACAGCCAAACGGCTTCAGGCGGAACGCAAAGATTCCGACGCTCTAACCATTGAAGATATCGAACTGATGGTGGGAAACCGCGTAAGCGCGGCTCAATTGATAGATCGCGTCAACCAGCATGGAGTGAGTTTTGATTTAACCCCGGAGCGGCGGACTAGGCTTAAGGGTGAAAAAGTGGAAGATTCAGTGCTGGATGCGATAGCCAACGGAAGAAAGAAGTAAGAACTCAGCTTGTCCGCTTCGGAATGAATGTTACTCCAGGCTTCAATTCACTCAATTCTGCCTTGACAGCAGCCGTCAGCATTTTGAGATCAGCAAGTCGATTTGTGTGAGAAATGAGAACCAACACAGCAATATTGAGATTGGGAAGGTTTTGCTGGAAGCTTAGGTTGCGGTCTACCGTGATGAATACTTCGTATTTCGTGGCAGCTAATGTGAGCAATTCTCCATTCTTTTTTCCTGCCCAGCCTGCCTCTTGAACTGTCGTGACGTCATGGCCTTTCAACTCGTTGCGAAATCGCTGATCGACACACTCATCAAGCAATACCTTCACTTTTAAGGCACACTCGCCAGGACGAGGTCCGTGGTTTCATCCAAGAATGCAAGAAGCTGTCCTCGCGGTACCGATGGGAACCCTTCTAGAAAAGCCTCAATTGATTCGCCTGCCTTGATGTATTCAATAAAAGTTTGGACCGGTACTCGGGTCCCGGCAAACACCGGAGTGCCGCCGAGAATGTCTGGGGACGCCGTTATGGTGCGGGCAGCCATAAGATCTATCGTATGAAAAAAAGAATCCGGTTACAACTGCAGGACCTGTAACCGCAGTAATTTGTGGCGCAAAATCTGTTACTTTCCCCCGGCCTTCCTGATGTAAATATTCCCATTGAAATTCTTAAACTGAATCTCCTGGCCGCCGCCGTTGATGGTTCCGCGCACATTCTTGTCGATCTTCACTTTGTATTTTCCGCCGTGTCCGCGATCGTCTTCCACGGTCTGCTGGGGAGCGCTGGGAAGCACTTTCACGTCAAAGTCACTATAAACTTCTCCGTTGTCAGTACGCAGGCTCACGTTGGCCTTTAGGTCGGCGGGAAATGTCACGTCAATATCGCCATTCAGGGAACTGAACGCCATGGGCTTCTGTGGATCAATGCGGTTGAAGGTCGCGACGATATGACCGTTCAGCGCATGCGCCACCACGCTGCCGCCAATATTCTTTAAATCGACTTCGCCGTTTACATCGTTGATATCCAGCTCACCGTCAACGCCGCTCACAACAATATTGCCGTCATTCACTGTGTGTAAAGAAACTGACGTATGAGTCGGAACGGTGATCGTGAGGTCAATCGTGCGCTGGTAAGAATCGGTGCTCACGCGCACGTTGTTATTTTCCGCCTCAATGTTCAAACCGGTGGAAGTCATAGGAATTTGCTTCATTCCCGCGGCCCGCCCACTGGTGTGTGACTCTTCACCACCTCGGGCTTTGGCTTCCACCACCACTTCTTTTACGTCTGCGCCTTTTACGGTGATGCTGCCGCTCACCAGGTGTGCCCGCAGGTTTACAGGACGGCTAGGATCACAAGGAACAGCGATGCGGTTGTCCGGCGCCTGGGCCATCAACAACGGCGTGAGGACGGCGAACACTGCAATAGCGAATTTATAAGCCTTAAAGTAATAGTTCATATATTTAATTTTCCTTCGTTTATTCATGCCGTTCGAGAACGCGGATGTCTCCATTCAGATTTTCTGCCTTGATTTCCGGACCACCGGAGCCGACACGGCCTCCGGTGAACCGGTCTGACCGAAATACAAACTTGGTGCCGTGGCGCTCGCTGCTCACAGGCTGGGCCGGGAGCGACGTCATCTCGAAGTCGCTGTAAACCGCCCCATTCATTGTCTTGAAGCGGAAATCGCCCGATAATCCGCGGATGAAATAGAGTTCCACATTGCCATTGATGCTCGCGAAATCAGACTTCTCACGCGGATTCTCCCGGAACGTAACCTTCACTGGCCCGTTGACGGTCTTGGCCACTCCGGAGCCGGCAATATTCTTCATATCAATACTGCCGTTCACGTTGTGAACAGAAAAATTGCCGGTTACATCCTGCACTGTGACATGCCCCGAGTTGACGGTTTTCAATTTGACTTCAATGTTCCGCGGCACCTGGAGCTGAAAATCCATCTTTACTCGGTAACCATGATCGCCATGCCAGTTGCTGCATCCATCGTTTCCGTTCTCGCATTTGCAGCGGAAAGGTCCATTCACGTAGAGCTTTAAGAAATCCGGCTGATCGGTGATATCCAGTGTGACTTCTTTTTTTGCTGCGTCCATTTTGTCTTTGGACTCAGCGGAGATTGTTTTGTCGATCACCAGTTGAACCTGATCGCCCTGCCCGCCCGTTACCTCAATGGAGCCGAAGATGTTGTCGATCTCCAGGATCTTGTGTGCGCCCGTGAGATTGAAGGTCTTGCGAATCGTCTCTTTCTCTTCAACGCGCATGCCCGAATCAGAGTCATCATCGTCACCTGCCGCATGAAGTGGGCTGGCGAGCGCGAGCAAGAACAGCAAACCAACGGAACGCAGCAGAACAAATACAAGGAACTTTTGTTTCATCACGGCCTCTCCAATTCTTTTCATTTGATAGTGATCCCTCGCTACGCTCGGGATAAAAAACTAGTTCAACTGTTGTATTCCCCAATCGACGCGCTTCTTCACCGTGGGATTGACGTGTG
>DATCAX010000752.1:0-3385 GCA_036512375.1 Candidatus Angelobacter sp.
GAGGTGGGACAAGCCGGCTACCTGATCGCGGTGATCAGTTGGATATGGACGATTCTCCATCGCGATCCAGTGGCCTCGCCGCTATCATCAGAAGCGGTGGCGAGAATCCAGAAGCCCCATGCAGAAGACGAAAGTGTCACCAAAGAACGCATTTTCGCCGCAGTAGGAATCAAGGTGACCAAGCCGGAGGAGAAATCCGGTCTAGAAAAAACGACGGAACACGAATGCGGCCAGCAGTCCTGACCTTATCCGCATAAGCCACTTAGTATTGCCCGCCCACCTTGGGATCCTGAATCCTGCCTTTCCATTCGCCGCCGCGGCCCGTCCAATATTTCCAGGCTGAATGAAATGTGGCGCCAACGTAAAACAGTGCTGCCAACGGGAGCGCCAGCGTCCAGAGAACATTGAGGCGATAAAGGCGAAGTACTGGAACATAACTGATCGCCATGAGCAACCACGCTGTGCCGCCAAGAGCGGAAGGCACAATGCGATGTCCAGCAAACACCAGAATAGGTGGAAGCAAGTATGTGGCTGCCATTCCTACCATTGATAAAAGCAGCAAGAGACTTGCATGGCGCAGTTGGCTGAACGCGCTACGGGAAATCATGCGCCCGATCCCAGAAAAGCCTCCGTAGGGACGGATACTGCGTGTGGTGGCTGAAGCGCCTAGCCACAATCTTCCGCCAGTGTGTTTGACCCGAGCCGCCAGCGAGCAATCATCGATGACGACCTGCCGAATCGACTCCATGCCGCCCGCTTTGACCAGTGCCGCGGGACGTATCAAAATGCAGCCTCCAGCCGCGCCGGCTTCAGTGCGATGCGGGTTGGCTATCCAGGCAGGCGGATATAGCTTGAAAAAAAAGTAGACAAACGCGGGAATCAGGAGCTTCTCCGCCACCGATTCACAATGGAGTTTCACCATGAATGACGCCATGTCATAGGGGCCCGCCTGAGCGATGGAAACCAGGGTTGAAACGCTATCGGACGCATGCTCAATGTCGGCATCGGTCAGTAAAAAGAAGTCTGGCGCGGTGTCACGCGCGCGCTCGATTCCCTGCTGCATTGCCCAAAGCTTGCCTGACCAGCCGGCAGGCAGCGGACTCCCGGGAACAACCGTGAGGTTTTGCGCCTGCCCTGCAGCGTCTGCTGCTGTGCGCGCCGCCCGCGCTGTGCCGTCAGTGCTGGCATCGTCTACCAGAACAATGTGGATTGTGTTGTGGCCGGTTTGTTGCAGCAACGAACGGAGGGCCCGACCAACGACGTCGGCTTCGTTCCTGGCGGGAATGACCACAGCAACCCGAACCGGATTTGTATTCCCGAGCCTTTCCTGCGGCGGAGCAGTCGGATGTATACGCCAAAAGCCGCCGCGCGCGAGCACAAGATACGCCCAGATAGAAAGACTGAGAACTCCGGCGGCAATGAGCATTTCCGCTATTGTACGGGCCTGCGTCGATACCAGGTCTGACCCGGTTCACGGCTGACGATTTCGGTACTGTTTGTCTCTCATTTCGGGGGCGCAGGCATCCCGGCAATCACCCAGCAACTCCCATTGACTGGCAGGCAATGTAGCCAGCGGAAAGTGGGGGCAATGGCAGTCGAAAATCAAACCATTGAAGACGCCGCGCACGAAGGGACGCCGCTGGAGCGGTACGTTAACGTGCACATGGGAAACTTTATCCATGTGTTTTTAACTTTGCTGGCGATCCTGGTAATGGCCGCGGCGAGCATTGGGCTGGTCCAGATCGTCCATCACGGGTTCCCGCAGTTGTGGCGCGTGCAGGACGAATATGCAACCCTGCATGAGTTGTTGCAAAAGATGCTCTTGCTGGCGATCGCCGCAGAATTAGGGCTGTTGCTTCTGTTCCATCGCGCCAGCGCCGCCGTGGAAGTAGTGATGTTTGTAATTGCCCGAAGAATGGTGGCAACGGATGTAACCGCGTTCGATCTGCTGATGGGCTCCGCAGCACTCTCCGCGCTGCTGGTGGTGCGCTTTTATTTCCTGCCGGGAAAACCGAAATAGCATCGGACTTTTGAACACAATTAAAAACACCGTTGCTCAGGGATGGGTCGGCAGTTGTCTGCCGGATCATCCCGAGCCCAAGATGATCGGCCTTTAACGCAATTTCACGACGGCTCTATTGACCGTGCCGTCATCGAGCGATAGCAGGAAAGCAAAGCAACCCCCGACAGGCCGGTAGTCTTTCCAGTTGAACTGGAACCTGTCATTGCTTTCCGGCAGCCCGTTGCCAGTAAAGTCGGCGTCAACGGCCAGCCCCTGCTGACTGGGAGCAAGTCCATTCAGGATCAGATTAGAGAAAAATTATGATTGTATCCATATCTTGTGGACTAAGATGACTTGGCATCCTCCTTATTTGGACAATGGGCCAGCCGTTTCTTAGAGGTTCCCTCAGCTTCCCCACGGGTAGCATTTCCAATTTGTAAATTCTCTTCAAGAACTGGTTGCCGCCATGCTCGAGCAAGGTCTTCAAGAACAGCCGATCCGTATCCTTCATCTGGAAGACAATCCAGAAGATGCCGAAATGTGCATGCGCAGTCTTGGGCGATCCGGTTTGGATTTCAATGTCAAGAGGGTCAGCAAGGCTGATGAATTCAAAACCCAGTGTGAGAAGGGCCACTACGACGTAATCCTGGGAGACTACCGATTGGGGGGCTGGACGGGTTTGGAAGCGGTGCGATGGCTACGGTCTTCAGGATCAATCATTCCTTTTATTCTGGTGACTGGGGAACTCGGGAGTGAGCTTGCGGTCGAGTGTATCAAGGAGGGGGCCAACGATTACGTCCTCAAAGACAAACTGGTGCGTCTTCCTTTTGCTGTCAGGCGTGCCGTCGATGAAGCGAGAGTGCGCCGCCAGCGCGACAAGGCTGAGCAGCAATATTTCTCTATAGTCCGCGAAGCACCCTATGGGGTTTGCCGAGTTGACCAACACGGCAGAATTCTGATGGCTAACCCCATTTTGACCGTGATATTGGGCTACGAGGCTGAGGCTGACGTTCTCCGGTTGAATCTTGTAGAGGACATCTACGTCAAGCGAGAACAGTGGCAGGAGATGGTCAACAGCATTGAGTTGTCAACGCGAGTTCACGGCGCGGAATTCGTGTGGCGGCGTAAAGATGGAAAAACCATCATCGTGCGGGTTGATGGTCGATGGCTTGAAACAGAGCCGGATGAAGGCCCCATGTGCGAAATGTTTGTGCAAGACATCACCGAGCAGCGAACCCTTGAACAGCAGTTTCACCAAGCGCAAAAAATGGAAGCCATTGGACGGCTGGCCGGGGGAGTGGCGCACGACTTCAACAATCTGCTCATGATCATCAGGGGCAGCGCGGAACTACTGGATCATCACAAGACCAACCAGCAAAGAAT
>DATCAX010000753.1:0-2168 GCA_036512375.1 Candidatus Angelobacter sp.
ACTGCAAAAACAAATGGGATCGCAGGTTACTGTTCTTGCTGTGAGTACGGACGACGATCCGACTGCCTACCATCACTTTTTGCAGCAATATGGCATCGACTTCCTGACTATCAATGATTCCAAAAAACAGAGCAGCGATCTATACGGTACCACCGGCCAGCCCGAGACCTTCATCATTGATCCGTCGGGTGTGGTTCGGCGCAAGTTCATTGGTCCAGTGAATTGGACCAGCCCGGAGATCGTGGACTATTTGCAGAAGCTTTAATTCTGTCGCTCCGCTCCAACCGCTTGCGAGCTTCGCCTTTCCAAATGATTCTTTAGTGCTCGACGCAAGCCGCTCGGCGCGCAAGTCGGCCTCGCGGGTCAAGAGTCCTACCTGGGGACTGGCTTCGGCAAAAAACTCTTCTTCACCTTGGCCACAATCACGTAATTGGGATCGACCATTTCATTCAGGTGAATCTCCCCGACCTTTGAAAGCAACTCATAAGCATCCATCTCTGAAAGGCCGTAATCGCTGTGAATCCAGCCCACCAACTCAGTAAATGCAATCCGTAGCGCGTCGTCCAGCGGGCGATAAGCCCCGACGGTCATAATATATTCGTCATTTTCGAAACGCGGCCAGCTGATTTTCTGGCCTTTGATCACGCGCACTTGCACCCGTCCGCGTAACGGAACTTCGAGCGCTGTGCCGGCAATTTCGCCATCGCCCATGGCAGCGTGACCGTCGCCCAGGAAAAGCATGGCGCCGGGAACATTCACGGGAAAATAAGCCGTATTGCCAACGCTGGCTTCAGGCGAATCCATGTTGCCGCCAAAGGCTTCCGGCACCACTGAGGTCCGCGCCTCGCCGCCGGCCGGCGCGACGCCGATGCAACCAAAGAAAGGATGCAACGGGAACTTCACACTGAATTTGGAATCGAGCGCCTGGAAAGTGGCTGTATTCGTGGCATGGTCAATGGGATAAAACCAGATTTTTTCTTTGATGGGCGCATTGAGCATCGGCGTGTAATTTGTGGAGTTGATGGCGCCAAAGCCCGGCGCCAGCGCGCCAATACCCTGATTGCTATCCACTTTGATTTCCAGGAACTTTACCGCCAGAGTATCGCCAGGCTCGGCGCCGTCGATGAAAAAAGGCCCAGTCAACGGATTGTCTCCGGGGGCCATACTTAGCGTGTCGCCCGGTTTTTTGATGGCATTTCCGAAACAGTCCACCGTATTCGTCTCGAGGATGTTGCCGGACTTCAGGTGAGCGACCGGGCTGTATGAGGCTGCGTAAGTGTATTTCAGTTCACTCGGCTTAAGTTCATAGCGAACGACTTTGCCTTCTTCGGAGCTTTGCGCCAGCGCAGCGGTGGACAACAATAGCACAGCCAAACCAGTTTTCATCGGCGGGATCCTCGCGCAGGATTATAGAACAGATGAAACTATAGCTTGGCCCTGCGCAGCCGCAAAGCATTGGCGATTACAGAGACAGAGCTGAAGCTCATGGCGGCTGCGGCAAAGACCGGCTGAAGCAGCAGTCCTGTGAATGGATACAACACGCCTGCGGCAATCGGCACGCCAAGCAGGTTGTAGATAAACGCAAAGAACAGGTTCTGGCGGATATTGCTCATGGTGGCACGGCTCAGATTGCGGGCCCGCATAAGGGCGTTTAGATCGCCTTTAATCAGCGTGATGTCGCCACTTTCCATGGCCACATCCGTGCCGGTTCCCATGGCGATGCCCACGTCGGCCCGGGCCAAAGCAGGCGCATCATTGACGCCGTCTCCGGCCATGGCAACGACGCGTCCTTCGCTTTGAAGCCTCTTAACGATTGCTAACTTGTTTTCCGGCAGAACCTCTGCTTCAAATTCAGCAATGCCGAGTTGTTTAGCAACGGCTTCGGCGGTGGCGCGATTGTCGCCTGTAAGCATGACCAGGCGTAGGCCACTCCTCTTGAGTGATGCAACTGCTTCCCGGGCGGAGCTCTTAATGGGGTCGGCGACGGAGATAAGACCGGCGGGTTTCCCATCGATTGCGGCCAGCATAACGGTCTGCCCCTGGTGGCGCAGTTCAGCTGCACGAGCAAGCAGATATTGTGCGCTGATTTGTCTGGTGGCCAACAGAGCCGCATTACCGACGGCAACTTCCCTGCCTTCCACGCGACCGATCACGCCCTTCCCGGTAAC
>DATCAX010000754.1:0-3151 GCA_036512375.1 Candidatus Angelobacter sp.
CAGCCGGTGCGAAGGAGCATCCATGCACCTGCTGGAATGCGCCCGTACATTCTTTCCCACTGCTTAACCCGATCAACGGTTAGCAGAAAATTAGAATTCTTGGCGACATCGGTGGTCACGTCAATCACGCAGGCCGCGCCAACAAACTTTTTGGGATTGATCTTGTCAACGCTGTTTTCCGGCAGGTCCTTGCCGCTCACCCAATGGATCGGTGCATCAAAATGAGTTCCGGTATGCTCACCGGTTTCAAAGCCGTTCCAATACCAGGCCGGACCCCGATCGTCATAATGGGAAAGCTCCCAGATCTTGAATGCCGGCGTGTTCGGCCATTGCGATGGCAGTGGAAGCAAAGGGGTCTGGGGGCTGAGCGGCTGCGTGAGATCAACCACGCGTAGCGCACCGGAGTTTAGTTGGGTGATAAGTTCAGTCAGGATATTGGGCATGGCGCAAGCCTCTTTCAGAATACCGAGCACTGTTCAACTCTTATCTAGCTTTTCTATATACCGCTTAAACTGAAACCTGTTTTCCAGCAACGCCAATTCAGTCACGTATCCCTTTGGACCCACAGCCTCAACTTTTGCAACGATGGAGGTCAGATCATTGGCGCGCAACGCGTCGTCAAAGGCGTGCGTGAACTCTTCCAGTGTGCGGACGGTCCTGGTGCGCGCAATGCCAGAAGCGCGAGCTACACCTTCAAGATCGCTGCCGGTGGAAGTGGCAGTAGGAAACCCACCAACTGAGAGCAGGCTCTCATTGTCGAAAACCACATGTACCAGATTTTTCGGCCGATAACGCGCGAGCGTAGTGTATCCACCAAGGTTCATCAGGATGGAGCCATCGCCATCGAAGACCACAACCTTCTGTTGTGGCAGGCAGAGCGCCAGACCGAGGCCGGTGGATGAGCCGAGTCCCATCGCGTGCTGGAGGTAGAAAAAGTTCGGCTTGTGACCAAGCGATTGCAGTTCACACGCAACCGCGCCCATGATGGTCACAACCAGACACTTTTCCAGGCGATCATAAATCGCGCGCAGGCATTCCAGGCGCTGCATCATGCGGGTTCCTCCCACATGAGTTCGCGCGTGAGCAACAGCGCCGCTGGATGCAAACTGGCATAGGCCCAGGTTTGCGCTTCAGCAATGCGCTTCTCTACTTTTGCAGGATCATCTAAAAATGAATATGGAATACCAAGGGCTCGCAGCAGCGGTTCAGTGGCGCCGCCACCTTGGGTTTGCCAGGGATCGCGCTCGCCAAAGTGGCCGCGGTAACTGATGAGCATGAGCAGCGGAATGCGGTAAAGCTGCGCCAGAGAAACAATGCCGTTGATGCTCGCGAGAAAGCCGTGGTTCTGCATCAACATGGCGGATTTCACGCCGGCAAAATGCGCGCCCGCAGAAATACCCACGCCTTCCTCTTCTTTGGCCAGGCGAACCAGAATCATTTTGGGATCGTCTTCCGCCATGCGTATCAGGTGCACCAGCCATGTCTCGGGCAGTGCGGAGACCAGGCCGATGCCGCATTTTTTTAGCGCCCCATAAACTACTCCGGAGTTGGTGAGAGAGACTGGCATTCAGGAAGAAAGTAGCTTACAGGAAGTCCAGGCATTCGCAAAGACCAGGCAATCAGTGCCGGTCCTGAGTCTGGCGCAGAATAACGCCAAAGCTTCGACCACCCAAAGCAAAGCCTTGTTCAACGCGCCCGGTCACTACTATCTTGCTGCCATTGCCAGGAGTTCCGAAATTCTGGCTGTAAACCCACATCCGCCCACTCCCGTCATCCATTTGAAAAGCGCCATTGCCCAGGGCGCTAAATGATTCGGAAACGTCCCCTCCAATGCTTACATCTTTGCCGGCGTAGTGGCCGGGATCTTTGACGATATCTGCAATCCTGGTCTGCGTGGAGCATCCGGCAAAAGATATTGCCGCAATCATTGCGCCTGTCAGTAATACCCTGCCTTTGCTGAGCACGAAGCCTCCAGAAACCCTGATCCCAGGAATCCTGATCAAAGAAACCCTGATCAAAAGATAGCAGGTTTTGATTGCGAGGAACCTGGGCGGAGGCCATCTCTCTTGCCATTTCCTTGAACTTGCGGCCATTGCATTCACCTATAATCGTCAAGCTTTGTGCCGTATCTAACTTTCATTGCCGCAGCGCAGAAGTAAACGTTCAGGAACGAACCTCATGGTCGATAGCGCAAATGTCTGGGTTGCATCCGCGCCAAGAGACGAAATTCACCCGGCGGAAGTCCACATCTGGCGGGTCAGTTTGACTCGAACTGAAGATGAAACACGGTACCACCGTCAATTCCTTTCACCACCTGAGATCGAAAGGGCCGATCGATATTATTTTGACCGTGACCGCAACAGGTTCATAATTGCCCGCAGCGTACTCCGGCAACTGCTTGGAGCCTACTTGCACATTGACCCACGGTTGATCGATTTTGTTTATGGGCCGCAGGGAAAACCAGATGTGGTTGCATTCCAGAATTCTTCCCGGATGCGCTTCAACCTTTCCCATTCCAGTGAGTTAGCCCTGGTTGCAGTCTCGCTAAACCTGGAACTTGGCATCGACGTGGAGGAGATCAAGCCCGACTTTGCCGGCCGAGAAATTGCCACCCGCTTTTTTTCGCCGGAGGAGTGCGCAAAGCTGGAAGGTCTGCCGCCGAATGCGCACGTAGACGCTTTCTTCAACTGTTGGACGCGCAAAGAAGCATACATAAAGGCGCGGGGAGAGGGACTGTCGATCCCGCTCGATAGTTTTGAAGTGGCGTTCGTTCCGGGAGAAAAACCTGCGCTGTTACAGGTCAAGACAGGTTCGGATCGAGCTTCGGGATGGCAGTTCTACGCGCTGCACCCGGGGCCAGGATACAAGGCCGCTGTGGCAGTGGAAGGCAAGGACCATTCACTTCAATTGTGGGAGTGGGAGGCAAAGTCTGGGACTGACGTGCAATCGAGGGAGTGATGCCGCGTGAAAGCAGATCTACTTTCTGGTGAAAGGCAAGTGCAGGTTCCTGGCAACTTTGTGGATTTCCGGCCGAAACTCATCGGCCAGATTGCTGGTAATAAAGCCGGTCAGCGCAAGTGCGCTACGGCTGAGGCCGTGAGAAGCATTGGCATAGGGATCAGGCAGATAAGCGTTGCCAACAAAGCCGCCA
>DATCAX010000755.1:0-2950 GCA_036512375.1 Candidatus Angelobacter sp.
ACTTTCGAAACGCAGAGTTTCAAGGGCAACGATTATGACGATCTGAAGCCGCACCTCTGGAACTTCTTCGAGGCGGTCAGGTCCCGGAAGCCAGTGGTGCAGGACATCGTATTCGGTCACCATGCGGCGCTCGGTTGTCACATGGCGAACGAGTCGTATTATCGAAAGAGCCCGGTGTATTGGGACGAAGCTTCGCAAACGATTAAGTCTTAAGCATTGGCTCGAAGCCCAGGAAGGAAGTTCGTTGCTATGAAATTTAATCGGATGATATTGGTTCTCGCAGCTGTTTTGTCCCTATTCGCGGCGCCGAATTTGTTTGCAGCGAAGCCCGGGGAGAACTACTCGGGCACACCGGCTAATTCCGACGCAGCTTTTCTTGGCCGTTGGGATCTGACGCTGAAATCTGCGGATCACGAATATCCATCTTGGCTGGAACTCAGTAAAGAGAACGGACAATTGAGAGCGCAGATGGTCGGTCGTTGGGGAAATGCCCGGCCGCTTCCGAAGGTTGAGCTTTCGAATGGTCACCTCACTTTCGTTTCTCCAAAAGCTGAGGAAGAGCTTCCGCAGGATATGGTCTTTGAAGGAACGCTCAGCGGAGCGACGCTATCGGGGACGGTCACCGGGCCAAAAGACGGCCCCTGGCACTGGACTGGCCAGAAGGCTCCAGCTTTAAAAGCAAAAAGCGAAAAGTGGGGCACGCCAATTCCGCTCTTCAACGGAAAAGATTTAACTGGATGGAAGATGAAAGGCGAGGGCACCACAAAATGGACCGTGGAAAACGGCAACCTGGTAAGCCCGGGAAATGGTCCTGAGCTGGTCAATGATTCCAAATTTGAGGATTTTAAGCTGCATGTCGAATTTAATTGTGGGCCGACTTCCAACAGCGGCGTTTATCTGCGTGGGCGCTATGAAGTACAGATAGAAACCGATTCCGCCGAGGAACCACCGAGCCATCATACGGGCGGCGTTTATGGTTTTCTCGCGGCTTCACCGGAACCGCCCCGCAAGGCGGACGTATGGCAAACATTAGATATCACTCTAAGTGGAAGATGGATCACCGTGGCGCACAACGGCAAGACCGTCATCGACAACCAGGAAATCCCCGGCATCACCGGCGGCGCACTGGACAGCCACGAAGAATTGCCCGGCCCCATCTACCTGCAAGGAGGCGAAAAAGGTCACGTTCTTTTTCGCAGCGTTGTGATCACCCCCGCAGCCAAGTAGCAAGTGTGCGCATGGCAGGAACGAATCGATGACTCACTTCCTGCGCGACATTCTTCGTCAACCGAAAGAGTTACAGCGGACCATCGACTTTCTTTTGGGAACAGGCGGCCCTGCCTTGGAGGCCGGCAGGAATGCCATACTCGGCGCTCGCCACGTTTTCTTGACTGGGATCGGCAGCAGTTGGCACGCGGCGTTAACTGCCGGCCCGTTGTTTTACACTGCCGGTCGTCCTGTATACATGCTGGATGCGGCGGAGTTGTTAGAGTTTGCTGCGATTCCGCGGAACTCCACAGTTATCGTAATTTCCCGGAGCGGGCGCAGCATTGAAATTGTCAATTTACTCGCCAAAGTTCGCGGTAGCGGCGTCACTGTTATAGGCATTACGAATTCCGAGGATGGACCCCTTGCTCGCGAAGCCCAAATCTCCATCGTGGTTCCCATAGAGTTGGATCATGCGATTTCGGTGAACACGTATTCCACGCTGGCGCTCGCTACCGGCATTCTCGCTAGTTCCGTGGCCGGTTCCTTCGACGCGAGTCTCGCAAACTCACTATCACGTGCCATCGAAAGAATAGAGCCGACGTTTGCAGAGTGGCAGACACAAATTGAAAACTCTCCCTGGCTATCGCCGGGGCCCGTTTATTACTTCCTGGCGCGCGGTTCCAGTATGGGTAGTTGCCAGGAGGCGCGGCTCCTGTGGGAGGAAGGAGTGAAATCGCCTGCGACAGCTATGAACACCGGCAGTTTCAGGCATGGTCCGCAAGAGATGGTAAACAAGGGCGCGCGATTTGGGATGTGGATCGACGCGGATCATAGCCGTGAACAAGACCTGGCGGTGGCTCGTGATCTACGACGGCTTGGGGCTTTCGTCATGGTGATCGGCCAAGATCTATCACCGGATGTTGGCGACCTGGTATTACAGCTGCCGCCGGCTCCTTCCGCGTGGCAATTTCTGATCGATATTATTCCCGCACAACTTGTCGCTGAACGTCTGGCTCGAATGTCCGGTGTTGATTGTGATTCTTTTCGCTACTGTTCCTTCATCGTTGAGGATGAATATGGGTTGCTGCATGACGATGCAAAAAAGCCAAGCACGTAGCGCCGTGTACTCGGAAGCGAACTCCACTGTGCTTTGAGGAAAATCGTGGTCGGTGCCGTTGACATCGGAGGAACAAAAATCGCGGTCGGCGTAGTCGACGATTCCGGCAGAGTACTGTCCCGCCGAGAATGTCCCACCGATGCTCATCTTGGTTACACTGCGGGACTCCAGCGCATAACGAACATGCTGCGAGAAACAGCCCGTGATGCCCATGTGGATATTTCGGGCATTGGAATTGGATCTACCGGTATGGTGTATCCAGTGAGCGGCATGTTTGGTGATGTGGATTTTCTTCCGGGATGGAAAGGCTTCAACCTCGTGGAAGATTTGTCGCGAGTATTCAACGTGAAGGCGGCTCTCGAAAACGATGCGGACGCATCGGCACTGGGTGAAGCCACTTGGGGCGCGGGAAAAGGCAAGTCGCGGTTGATCTATGTGACGATCGGAACGGGTATTGGAGGCGGGATCATTGTGGATGGCCAGATATATCGTGGCGCGGATATGTCCCATCCGGAAATTGGTCACCACGTTATCGAGACCTCCGGGCCGCTCTGTTCCTGCGGTTTCCACGGTTGTTGGGAATCTTTGGCGACTGGCCCTGCGATGGCTGCCTGGTTTGAGGCG
>DATCAX010000756.1:0-2412 GCA_036512375.1 Candidatus Angelobacter sp.
CACTGGACGTAGGCTGCAACAGTCGCGAGCAGAATCGGTAAAACCAGTATTAGGAATAGCGCTCGTCGAATATGCATGCAGGATCTCTTCTCACTCGTCGCTGGGCGTTTTAGGCGCGCCCTCGGCGGTAGTCTGGGGCGGAAAGCCATAGCCGGTCGCATAATCCTTCGGCCATGAAATAGTCAACAGGAACGCGCTCTCCTCCAACGCTTCGACGTCATGGTGTAATCCGCAATCCAGCGCTAACAAACGTCCTGCGGGCAGTTCTAGTTTCTGGTCCCGCAGATGAACACAGATTCGTCCCTGCAGAGTGTGAATCGAAATCCTGCCTTCAGCTCTGTGCTCGCCCATGCGTGTGTTGGCCTTCATCAAAATGAGAACGACACGAAAATCCTGTTGCTTGACCAGAGTTTCTGAACTCCGTCCGGCTTCCCGTCCCCAGGACTCTTTGGAGCGCAGTTGTTCTATTTCTTTTGAAAGATCGAACTGCAGTACCGGATCGGCCAAGCCGGGCAGCCTAGTGAGATGGGCACGGCTTTCGAGACAATCGGCGGTCGGTGGTTTCATACTTGTACCTCCATCGGTAATTTAAGTTTTTCTGCGAACTCGACCCGTCATACGGGTATTCCTCTCACTACAGCTCTCTCTAAGGAGTCGAGCCGAGCCGTTCAATTAAATAAATCGGCCACTGTCCTGGCCTGGCATGTGCATCAGTGTCAAGTTCAGCTGCGCTCTTTGTCATGGTCCTTCTCCTTGCGGGTGTCGTCCCCGGCGCGGGTCGATGTGGTAACCCGCTAGAAAGAAAATTTATTTACGATCCGCAGGCGGAGAGGTGCTAAGAACATTGACACGGTTGGTCCTTCTAATTCAGATGTCCGAATTCGAGATGGGGAGGGCTAAAGATACATCTGAAAACGATATAATTATTTTGGTTACCGACTCGGCTCTTTCCGGATGGGCCTCTATGCCGCAAATCATTGTGCATCCCTGCGCCAAGTGTTCCGAGCATCGCCTCAGGATCGCTCGCCGCTTGCGAACCGTGTCTTCGCCAACTGTTTAGCGGGAGATAAAAAGGTCACCCTACCGAAGTTGAGTATTTGGCATCCCACTAAACGGACGAACAGCCACCGCCGTCGCATCGCGGTAATCGAGGAGAGCAGATGACAAACCCAGGCATTCCCGTAAACCAGGAAATTACTGGCGGCGTATATTCCGAAGAATCGCAGATGCCGGCTGCCCAGCTAATCGAAGAGAAATTACAGAAAGCGATCGATAAAGCTCTATATGCGAACGGGCGACCTAGCGCCCAGAAGATCAGGAATTTCTTGAACGGCACGTGGCTGGGAGAGCCGCTGCACGTCGTCCTTAAGGATGTACCGATAGGCGCCTGGACGGTAGCGATGGTGTTTGATGCCTTGGATTTGATTCGTAATCGCCGCGAGTTCGTGCTGGCCGCCGACGTATCTATTGCAATAGGGCTGGTCGGTGCAGCGGGCGCGGCCGTAACCGGAGTGACTGATTGGTCCGATGTTGATCCTCCAGTTCGCCGTCTCGGGTTGATTCATGGGCTGCTGAATGTAGGTGCTACCGCGCTGTTTGCGACCTCGCTCGTTTTACGAAAGAGGAATGCGCGCACTGAAGGCCGGATTTCAGCCGCTCTGGGTTTTGCACTGATGTCATACGCAGCCCACCTCGGTGGAAAAATGGTGTACGAACATCGAGTAGGGGTCGATCGCACAGCCGGCGAAATATTCCCGGAAAACTTCGTGGCCGTTTTGCCTGAATCCCAGTTGGCGGACAGGAAGCCAACCCGTGCGATGCACGATGGTGTGCCCATTCTGCTTGTTCGTCGCGGAGAGCGCCTCTTTGCCGTGGCCGAGACGTGCTCCCACTTTAGCGGACCGCTTTCAGAAGGAAAGCTAGAAGGTGACAGTATTATTTGTCCATATCACGCATCTCGGTTTGCTCTGGAGGATGGCCGTGTGCTTGACGGGCCAGCGGTGCATCCGCAGCCGTGCCTGGAGGTCCGGGCACGCAATGGCCACATCGAAGTGCGCAAACCGCCCGCGAAAAGCTGACATTCGCATCATCGCTCTTATCTGCGATGGGAGTCGCGGAGCCAAGCTGCCACGTCTGCGGCGCTATTTGTTCACGTTCCGGAGCATGTTTCAGGTGTCTGACATGCGGTAACAGCACTTCTTGCGGATGAGTCAAGTTCGCCAGCGTCGGAGTGGAGATGACCGTTCGCCGAATTGAGGGAACCCATTGATGACTGGAATGGAGAGACTGAGTCGTGCAACTGCGGCAAGGACGGCTTCGCCCTGTACAGGGGCGAGAACCGTATTGTGGCTGGGTGTCGAGCCTGCAACAGTGCGTCTGTGATCAAGCCTCAGCCCGCTGCGCTAACCGTAG
>DATCAX010000757.1:0-10601 GCA_036512375.1 Candidatus Angelobacter sp.
CCAGCCGCTCCCGCTGCGCGCTGCTGATCTTTTCCAGCAGATCTCCCGACACACGCGTTTTCTCCAAAAATGCCGCCAGCTTCTGCGCACGCTGTTCTTTAGCTTGAAAATCAGCCCACGCCTGATCATTGATCAGGCCGATGCGTCGCCCGTGCGGCGTAAGGCGGCGGTCGGCGTTATCGATGCGCAGATGCAGTCGAAACTCCGCGCGTGAAGTAAACATACGATACGGCTCGTTCGTTCCTTTGCTGATCAAGTCGTCAATCAGAATGGCGGTATACGCCTCTGTGCGGTCCAGCACCAGCGCCGGCTCAGCCTTGATCTTCAGAGCGGCATTGATGCCCGCCATCAGCCCCTGGCACGCCGCTTCTTCGTAGCCGGAAGTACCGTTAATCTGCCCGGCGAGAAACAGCCGGCCAATCTTCTTCGTCTCCAGCGTGCGTTCAAGCTCTGTAGGATCGATGGAGTCATACTCAATCGCATATCCCGGACGCAGCATTTCCGCATTTTCCAGACCGGGAATGGACTTGATAATCGCCAGTTGCACGTCAATGGGCAGCGATGTGCTCATGCCGTTGACGTAAATCTCATGCGTGTTCAACCCCTCAGGCTCCAGAAAGAGTTGATGCGTGGACTTATCCGGAAACTTGACGATCTTGTCCTCAATGCTGGGGCAATACCGCGGCCCGATGCTCTGAATTTGCCCCGAATACATCGGCGAACGGTGCACGTTCTCAGCGATGATGCGATGGGTCTCTGCCGTTGTGAAAGCGATATAGCACGGCACTTGCTTCTGCGTGATCTTCTTCGTGCGAAAGCTGAAGGGTGTTGGGTCGGCGTCGCCGGGTTGCATTTCAAAGCGTGACCAGTCAATGCTGCGGCCATCGAGCCGCGGCGGCGTTCCAGTCTTAAGTCTGCATCCGCGCAAACCAAGCAGTTTGAGTGACTCGCCCAGAAGCTGTGACGGCGGCTCACCACTGCGTCCAGCAGGGTAGGTCTGCTCGCCGCAATGTATCAGTCCGTTAAGAAAAGTTCCTGTCGTGATGATGACAGCTTGCGCTCCAACCGTTCGGCCATCGCGCAGTTTGATGCCCTTTGCAACTCGTGTGGCACAGCCGCCCTCGGCTATGCTTGTCACTTCTTCCATGATCAACTCGGCCACTTCAGCCTGTTTGATAAACAAATTAGGCTGGCTCTCCAGCACTTCACGCATCTTGAGTCGATATTGCTGTTTGTCGCATTGTGCACGCGGCGACCAGACTGCCGGTCCACGGGAAGTGTTGAGCAGGCGAAACTGTATCCCCACCGCGTCCGTGACTTCCCCCATTATTCCGCCCAGTGCATCTACTTCCCGCACCAGATGCCCCTTGGCAATGCCGCCCACGGCGGGATTGCACGACATCTGCGCAATCAGGTCCACGTTCAGCGTAAACAGCGCGGTTTTGAGTCCCATGCGAGCCGCAGCCATCGAGGCTTCACAGCCGGCATGGCCTGCGCCCACAACAACCACATCGTATTGTTCGGTAAACTGCGCCATCGTCTAATCTGTATTTTACAGGGTGGAGGGCTTTTTGCCGCATGAACGGCGGCTGGCGCGATTTGCGTAAGAAAGCCTTTAGCTTGCGTCCGAAGTTGTGCCGGCGTGAACAGCATCCGCGATGGCGTTAAATAGCTTTGCGGCATCGACTGGTTTTGTCACGTAGGAATCCATCCCTGCTTCCAGGCAGCGCTCGCGGTCGCCGATCATGGCATGGGCCGTCATGGCGACAATGGGCAGATGTTTTTTTGAGCTCAGTTCCTGGGCCCGTATCGCTTTTGTCGCTTCAAAACCGTCCATATCGGGCATCTGCACGTCCATCAGCACCAGGTCAAAATTCTCCTGTTCCAGGGCTATCAAAGCTTCACGGCCACTACCTACCGCCACCGCGGAATGTCCTTGCTTTGCTACCAGGCTCCTGGCCAGCCGCAGGTTGATCAGGTTATCGTCTGCAATCAAGATGTGGAGTTTTTTTACTTGCGCGGGTATGGCGCCAGTTTCACCGCGCTGGCTCTCATCTTTGATCTGCGTGGCGTCAGCCAGGCCGAAACGTGCTGTGAAGTAAAATGTGCTGCCGGTGCCGATCTTGCTTTCCAGCCAAATACGGCCCTGCATCAGCGCAACCAGTTGAGAAGCGATCGCGAGGCCCAGGCCGGTGCCACCATATTGGCGCGTAGAGGAGGTGTCCTCCTGAACGAAAGCTTCAAAAATGGATTTCTGTTTGTCCGCCGAAACTCCGATGCCGGTGTCACTCACGCTGAATTGCAGCGTGCTGTCGGGGAGTTTTGTTGCCCGCACCACAATCTCTCCCCGGCCGGTGAACTTCAGCGCATTGCCTACAAGATTCATCAATACTTGCCTCAATCTTCCGGGATCGCCTATGGCGATATCGGGTACATCGGCCGCGAAATGGTAGTGAAGCGAAAGCTGCTTTTGCCGGGCCTGAACTGACAGGTCTTTGATGGTTGCTTTTACGACATCTCTCACGCTGAAAGGAACGCGTTCCAGTTCCAGCTTACCGGCCTCGATCTTGGAAAAGTCCAGGATGTCATTGATGATGTCAAGCAGCGACCCCGCTGAGCTCTTTACCGTCTCCAGGTAGTCGCGTTGCTCCGGGGTGAGATCGGTATCCAGTGCCAGGTCAGTCATTCCGATCACCCCGTTCATGGGGGTACGAATCTCATGACTCATATTGGCCAGAAACTCGCTCTTCGCGCGGTTCGCGGCCTCCGCCGCTTCTTTGGCCAGCCGCATCTGTTCTTCCGCCTGTTTGCGGGCCGTGATATCAACAAAAGTCCCTTCCACTTCAGGCCCGTGCTGACCTGCGATCATGCTGGTATTAGACATCACCCAGACCGGAGTTCCATCTTTGCGGCGCATGCACATCTCCTGGTTGGAGACGCTTCCGTGTTCGGCCATTTTGCGATCTGCGGTTTCTTTGTCGTCGGGTTTGAAGAACACGTCCGTAGCCGGACGGCCAATCAGGTCTTCGCGGGAGTCATATCCCAGTATTCTGGCTCCGGCATCATTACAATCCAGAAAAACCCCCGTCGGCGAACAACGGAATACGCCGGCCATGTTACGCTCGAACAAGAGGCGGTAGCGTTGTTCCGATTGACGCAGCGATTCTTCGGCCGTTTTGCGCTGCGTTATGTCCGTGATCAGCCCGCTCGCATACCGCAATCCGTTTTTTTCAAACGCCTGGATAGCCCGATTGTGCACCCATCTCCATTCTCCGTCTTTACGGTGGATGCGAAATTCCGCGTCGAACGGTGCGCCGTCCTCAAAGAACAATCGGAACAGCCGCTTGATTTCCGGCGCTTCACCCGGATGGATGGAGTCGAAGAAAATTGAGGCTCCGCGAGCATAGCACTCCGCCTGGGTGTACCCAAGGATCTTCTCCACGTTTGGACTGACAAAAGCCACGCGGTTTTTGCTGTCTAGCATCCAGGTCACGTCGGGAATATTGTGAATAAGCGTGCGATAGCTCTCATCTGCTTCGCGCAACGCCTGCTGCGTCGCTTTGGCTTGAGTGATGTCTCGTACGATCGCGGAAACTCCAATGACCTCTCCCTGAACGCTCTTGATGGGAGAATACGTCAGGGCCACCTCGATCAACCGGCCATCTTTGCGATGCCGCTCGGACTCGAATTGGACAAGAATCTCTCCTGCTAGCACGCGCGCGAATAACGCGTCGTACTCTTCCGTTCGTTCCGGCGGAACGATGGTGGACGCGGCGGTTTTCCCCAGAACCTCGGCCGCGGAATAGCCGTATATGGCCTGCGCTCCCTTATTCCAGCTCAGGATGATCTTCTCACGCGAAACGGCAATGATCCCCTCATCGGAAGATTCCACTACCGCTGCCAGCAACGCCCGCGCGGCATCAGAGCGGTTGCGTTCGCTAACGTCCCTCAAAATAGACGCCACGGCGACTAGTTTCCCCTGCGCATCTTTCACGGGAGAGATTGAGGCGGAGAGTTCAACGCGGCGTCCGTCTTTAGTCAAGCCGCTCCCGTCAAAAGGAAGCACGGCTTCGCCCCGCTTCATGCGCCTAATGGCCTCATTCACTGATGTGACGGACTCTTCCGTCGCGAGGAGAAGAATGCTCTGGCCGATAATTTCTTCGGCGCGGTAACCAAATAGTGTTTCCGCTCCCCGGTTCCAGCTCACGATAATTCCGTCCGGTGTGCGCCCGATGATTGCGTCTTCAGAATGTTCCACGATGGACGCCAGAAACTTCTGGGCGTCTTCGGCGGCTCGGCGCCGCGTCACATCCTGCTTTATGGCGATGTAACCTGTATTTGCTCCAAGCTCATCCCGCAAGGGAGTGATCGTGGCCTCTTCGAAGTAGAGTGACCCGTCTTTGCGCCGGTTGACCAACTCCCCGCGCCATACCTTGCCGGAGAGAATCGTCTGCCACATGTCCTTATAAAAGGCGGTGTCCTGCATCCCCGACTTAAGGAGACTCGGGTTCTTTCCAATTACCTCATCGCTGGTATAGCCGGTGGCGAGGGTGAAAGCCGGGTTTACATAGCGAATTCTCGCGGAGGCATCTGTAACCACAATCGCCTCAACCGTCTGCTCAATGGCCGCGATCAGTTCCGCCTTGTCAATTTGTGCGAGATGATGCCTGGCTGGGCGCACGCGGGTGTCTAAAGGCGATTCAAATGACTGATCCGACACTGTTTCCACCCTCCGGCCTCGGGAATTCGGTCCGCTAATGCCATCCTGCACCTTTGTTTCTGACAAAACAAGCTCCGTTGCTATATAGCGCTCACGCCGGCTGCGTGGGTGCTTTCCAAGGTATTTATCGGCATTTTAGCGTTGTCCATGAGCTCACTTTGAGTATGTGCTTATTCGCCTCCAAGGTTTCGCGGCGGTAGGCACTCAAGTCCTGTTTCCTGCTGCCGATAAACATGTTAGGAGTCGCTTATGTCGTCCATGATTCGTTCCACCAGAAGCAGCTTGCGACGCAAGATGGTTTTGCCGGTCACCGTAATCCGGCAAAATGGACAGGAAAAGCAGTTGGCCCATACTCTGGACCTTACCGCGGTTTCCGCGCGCCTGGGTGGTCTATGCTCTTTGCTGCAGCCGGGAGAAGTTATCGAGGTCCAACGAGACACCCTGAAAGCAAAATTCCAGGTTTTCTGGATGGGCGCAGCAGGGAGCGCCATGGAAGGACAAGCCGGTGTCAGGGGCCTTGAGCCAGACAAGAACATCTGGGGGATCAACCTGCCTGTCGACGAAACCGATACCACTAGATCACCTGAGTTACTGCGCAAAGACTCTTTTCATACGCGCATTGAAGGTCGACCAGTAACCGAGAGGCGCTGGTACACACGCCTTGAATGCACCGGCGGCGCAACTGTACATGCCGAAGGGCTGGGCTTTCCTATTCTTGGACAGGTGAAAGATATCTCGCAGGGTGGCGTTTATGTTGAAACGCTAACGCAGGTCAAGGTTAATACTGAAGTCTATATAAGAATGAACGTCGAAGGTATTGAAGTTGAATCGCCGGGTGTCGTGCGCACCAGTTATCCCCTGGTTGGCATCGGAATCAGTTTTCAGAACCTTTCGCCACACAACCAGGAAAAGATCTTCACCATTCTTCAATCCATTCGCAATCGGGCAGCAGCCTCGAAGAATATGACCGGACCCGCATTGGCGTCCGGCAATTCCGATTCCGGCCCGGCGGAGCTCCAACTAGATGCTTACCCGGTGCGGGTGCTGGCTACGGCCTTCCGGACTTTGGCTGCGAATTTTGACAACTTGAAGATCGCTCGTTCTCCTGCCGAGCTGGATGAACTTCGGCTCGCGTTGTCTGAATTGGAGACGAAGCTTTCTCCACCCCCGCAAATAGAGCTCGTTGATTTTTATTCTGCTAGCTCGGCGCATAGCGGGTAGACCTGATATTTCTCCTCGCAACTCCAAGTCCACCAGGGCGGCAAGATTTTGCCCTGGTGGTTTTTTATTTTCCCTTATCGAGTCCAAGAGTCTGGCCTGCGTTGTGGGCAAAAAACACCAGAAACAAGAGCAATAATCCAATGTTGTCCAGTTCATTGCCAAAGTACCGCCATAGCGGAACGCCTTGGGGCAGGATCCAGGTGGATAGCAGCAGGTTGGACATGAACAACGCGCCCACAATCGCAAAGGGGCGGACCCAGAATCCCAACACCATGGAGAGTCCTATCAGCAGCTCCGCTACTCCTACTCCATAAGCTGAAGCCACTGGATATTTCAACGTCTCACGCAGAAAGGGCTTATATGCGCTGACGGCGCTTTCCTGCACATATCCGGTTACGTATTTCTGATAACCACCGTGGGCAAATTCCCGGCCCATGAGCTTGTATTGCGCGAAGAACAGAAACATGATTCCCACCACAATCCGTGCCACGGCCATGGTTACAGACGACGAACCATTAGTTTTCATGCTGATCGACTTTTCTCCCTGAAACTCTCAATTGCCGATGAACGGTCTTCGTAAATTCCGGTGATCTCCAAATCATCCGCTCTACTGTTTGAACACATTTCCGTCTTTCATCACAAAGCTCACGCTTTTAAGCGCCTCGATGCTGGTGAGTGGATCACCCTGCACAGCCATGATGTCCGCATAGGCTCCGGGCGCGATCACTCCGATGTCGCCTTTCATCTCCAGCAGATTGGCCGCAGTGGAGGTGGCCGACTTGATGGCATCCATCGGCGACATACCGAACTTCACCATCAAACCGAACTCATTGGCGATCGGCTCGGTCCAGGGAATGCCGCCCATGTCCGTGCCGAAAGCAATTTTCACTCCGGCCTTCAGCGCCTTCTTAAATGAGACTTCGTGTTCATTGGCGCGCGCTCGGTCGCGCTTGCCGTCATCCGTGTTTTCAGGCGACCAGTCCGTGTAGTAGACGCCCAGCGTCGGCACATACCAGGTTCCCTGCTTGAGCATCTGCGCGATGGCCGCATCGTCCAGCGACAGTCCGTGCTCAATCGAATCGCAGCCGCCATCCAACGCTCGATGCAGGCCAATCCCGCTATAAGCGTGGCAGGCGACTTTCTTCTGCTGGCCATGCGCTTCGTCCACCACGGCCTTCAGTTCCTCAACCGTCAGCGTCGGTTGGGAAACCAGGTGGCCCTCCTTATCCACCCAGGAGCGGTGTGTCATATAAACCTTGATCCAGTCTGCGCCGTTCTCTAACTGTTGGCGCGTTATCTTGCGCAGTTCCACCGGGCCGTCACCAATCTGCGCGCCCTTCGGCACCACAACATCAGGGTTATAGCCTTCAAGGGGATAGCCGCCGGTCACCGAGATGGCGCGGGTCACTACGAGCAGTCGCGGACCGGGAATAAAGCCGGCATTAATCGCTTCTTTGATCCCCACATCGCCGTAGCCTGCGCCTTCAGTCTCAACGTCGCGCAACGTGGTGAATCCCTGCTCCAGAGCCCGCCGCGCCGCCACAGCGGCCCTCGCTGCCCGGTACGACGAAGGGTGCTTCAGCAACTGAATGTCATAGCCCCCCTCGGCCGGGTCTTCTCCCTGCAGAAAGATGTGCGTGTGAGTGTCAATCAGGCCGGGCAGCACCGTCACGTCCGCTGGCAGATTGATCACCGTAGCTCCTGCCGGTGGATTTCCTCCGGTTGTCACGCTTTCAATCTTGTTTCCCTTGATCACAATCAGAACATTGTGCCGGGACTGAGCTGACACACCGTCAATCAAGTTGGCGGCATGGATGGCAACCACCTTCTGTGGTGCAGGGCCGCTCTTTGGCTGCGCGGGCGTTTGCGTCAACGCAGTTGTTACCAGAGTTGAGGACAACAGCAGGATAAAGCTCATAACGGTTTGGCGGCTCAACATAGCGGACTCCCTCATTTGATAAAGCTCATACAAATACGCCTTGGACCTGAATATCCAATTTCGGTGGAAACAGCATCTGGATTTTACTAGGCGGGAGGCTCAAGATGCGGTGGAGGGAAAAATTCTTCGCTAACTCCTGCAATACCTACCCGCATCGACAACGGAGGAGTTGTGGCAAAGAAACAGGGCAGCCGAAGCTGCCCTGTGCTGTTGTTTGCTGGAAAAGTTACGCTGGTGAAGGTTTGCCTGGAGCGATTCCCGGCGTTCTGCCAGGTTCCGGCTTCAGCACTTGCTGCACGCCGTCATTGTTGTCGCCCTTTTGCGGTATCACGCGTGCGGGGAGCTGCTTGCCTTCCAGAATCAGCTTCAAATCGTTGGCATCCAGCACTTCGCGCTCCAGCAGCGCCAGGGCTATGCGGACCATTGCATCACGATTTTCCAGAATTACGCCTTTGGCTTTTTCATAGCCGGTGTTGACCAGGCGACGAACTTCGGAATCGATCTCGCGCGCTGTCTCCTCGCTGAAATCACGGTGCTGTGAAAGCTCGCGACCCAGGAATATCTGCTCTTCTTTCTTGCCGAAGGTCAGGGGTCCCAGACTGCTCATGCCCCACTCGCAGACCATCTTCCGTGACATTTCCGTGGCGCGCTCAATGTCATTGCCGGCGCCGGTGGACATTTGGTTGAGGAAAATTTCCTCCGCCAGGCGTCCGCCCATCATTACGGCAATCTGCGTGTTGAGGTAATCAAGCGTGTAATTGTGCTTGTCGGTTTCCGGCAGCTGCATGGTCACGCCCAGCGCCATTCCGCGGGGAATGATTGTGACTTTGTGCAGCGGGTCGGCATGCGGCATCAGTGCCGCTACAATCGCATGGCCAGCTTCATGGTAGGCCGTAACTTTCTTTTCGTCTTCCGTGAGCAGCAGGCTCTTGCGCTCGGCGCCCATCAGGACTTTATCCTTGGCGAGCTCAAAGTCATACATCAGCACGGATTTGCGATTGTTGCGGGCCGCGTTCAACGCCGCTTCATTCACCATATTGGAAATCTCGGCGCCGGAGAAGCCCGGCGTACCGCGCGCCAGAATGGAGAGATCAACGTCATCCGCCAATGGAATCTTACGGGTATGCACGCGGAGAATTTCTTCACGTCCACGAACATCAGGAAGTGGAACCACTACGCGGCGATCGAAACGTCCCGGACGCAGCAGCGCCGGGTCGAGCACGTCAGGCCGGTTGGTTGCGGCGATCAGGATCACGCCTTCATTCGATTCAAAACCGTCCATTTCGACCAGCAACTGATTGAGCGTCTGCTCGCGTTCGTCGTGTCCACCGCCGAGGCCGGCGCCGCGGTGGCGGCCGACAGCGTCAATTTCGTCGATAAAGATTATGCAGGGTGCGTTCTTCTTGCCCTGCTCAAAAAGGTCACGGACGCGGCTTGCGCCCACGCCGACAAACATCTCAACAAAGTCTGAACCGGAGATGCTGAAGAATGGTACGTTGGCTTCACCGGCAACGGCGCGTGCCAATAAGGTTTTGCCGGTTCCCGGATGGCCGACCAGCAGAACGCCCTTGGGAATGCGTCCGCCGAGCTTCTGGAACTTCTGCGCTTCGCGGAGGAACTCGATGATCTCGCGCAGTTCTTCCTTAGCCTCATCCACGCCCGCCACATCTTTGAAGGTAATCTTCTTCTGCTGCATGGAGAGCAGCCGCGCCCGGCTCTTGCCGAAGCTCAACGCTTTATTGCCGCCCGTTTGCATTTGTCGGATCATCACAAACCACAGCACACCCAACAAGAGAAACGGCGAGAACTGGACCAAAACTACTGACCAGCTCCATCCTTGACTATCTTTAAATGTGGTCTTGGTGACGTCTTTATGGGCGTCAAGCGCGGTGAGCAGGGTGGGGTTGGTGGCCGGCACCACTGAGTGATACATAGTGCCATTGCGCAGCTTGCCCCGGGCCAGATTTCCTTCAATCGTGACATCAACAACGTTGCCCTGATTGAGTTCCGACATGAACTGGGTGTAAGAAACTTCCTGATCTTTGCCGGCGTTCGGCCCGCCTTGAATCATTCTCCAAAGGACGACGGCGACCGCTACGAGTGTCACCCACAAGATCACCGTTTTAAATGTCGAATTCACTGAGTGCTCCTAAATTTCCCGGTCAGAACATAAGTCCACTGACCTACATAACTTTATTCAAGGCGACGCCATAATTACAGACGCTTTGCGATGACAAAGGTTCCCAACCCCTTGTTCCCAACCCCTTGAAGACTAGGGTTTGTACTGATTAGATGCGGAACGACTGGATTTCGGACTTAAACTTTCCCACTGAAAGATTTTATACCCATTTCCGCCAGTCTGGGTGCAGTAAAACCGCTTAAGACCGGCTTAAGGAATTACCCCAGATTCAGCCCTTCCGGCTATATAAGGCAGATTTCGGCCAAAATGACGCTCTCCCAACCCATAGCCTACGACAAAACTTTCATTCATGAGAAAACCAAAGTAATCGGGCTGCAGGGACACTCGGCGGGCTGACTGCTTGTCCAGGAGGACAGCTAGTTTCACGCTGGCGGCGCCCCGTCCCACCAGGTTTCGAATCAGAAATTCGCTCGTCAGGCCGGATTGAACCAACGCTTCCACCAGCAGGACGTGCTGGCCTTGTACGTCCAGTTCGGGGCTGAAGAAGATCTCTGTCGTGGTGGAATTGGCTTCCTTGGATT
>DATCAX010000758.1:0-10640 GCA_036512375.1 Candidatus Angelobacter sp.
CTGGCCGGGAAACATCCGCCAGTTGGAAAACCTGATCAAGCGTTACGTGATCCTGGGAACGGAAGCCTGTATCAGCAGTGATCTGGCGGAGCCCGCTCCGAACAACTTTGACTATGAGATTCCCATGGAAGGTCCGGTATACCTCAAGAAGATCACGAATCAGGCCGTGCGCCGCCTGGAGCGGGAGATCATCCTCAAGGTGTTGCAGGCCCATCACTGGAATCGCCGCCGCGCCGCAGAAGCGCTCAAGATCAGCTATCGCGCGCTCTTATACAAGATTCGCGACGCCGGCTTGTCCCCCAATCGCGCCACCGTAAGAAGCATGCCGGCGGAAAGCAGTATTCCCGCCACGCATGACGATCTGGAGCCTGAAGCTGCGGGCGAACCCCTGGAAGAGCTCATGCCCATTGCCAAGGTAAGCAATGCTTAAAATCGGCGGACAAAGAATTCCCACCAAGACGCTGGTGCTGCTGACGAGCGAAAGCCTGCTGATCATTTTCGGGCTGGCGCTGGCCACGGCCATGCGTTTTGCCTCGTCACGATGGGAATACGCGGGCGGCAACACTATTGCCCGTTTTGTCATTGTCGTCCTGATGTGTGAATTTGCCCTCTATTACAACGACCTCTATGACATTGAAGTCATGAAGTCGCGGGCGCGGTTATTGATTGGTCTTTTACAGGCGCTGGGCGTCGCCTGCATCGGTCTGGCGCTGCTCTATTACCTTGCGCCCGGCGTGAGCCTGGGCAGAGGCATTGCTGCACTGGCCGTTCCCACCATCATGACGTTTATTTTCGGCTGGCGCGTTCTGCTTGATTCAAAGGGCTTTTTCTTTCTGCGTAGTCCGGAACGCGTTTTGATTGTCGGCACCGGTTCCACCGGCATCTCTCTCACTCGCGAAATATGTTCGCGCCCCGATCTCAACCTCAAGGTCCTCGGCTTCCTGGATGAAAAAGGAGAAAACATCGGCATGTCTCTGGTCAATCCGGGGATTATTGGCGGGCTGGGCGATCTGGAAGCGCTGGTGCGGGAGAAGAATATCGATCGCGTAGTGCTTTCACTCAAGGAGCAGCGCGGACGGATGCCGTACCGTGAACTCCTTCGGCTCAAGTTTGCCGGCGTCACCGTGGAAGACGCTCATACTGTCTTTGAAAATATCAGCGGCCGCATCGCCCTGGAAAAGCTCTCGCCCAGCTGGCTCATCTTCAACGATGGTTTTCGTAAGAGCCGTTTACTGCTGGCGACCAAGCGCGCCATGGATATTTTCGCGGCGTCAGTTGCTGTCACGCTCACGCTGCCGATCATGGCGCTGGTTGCGCTCGCGATCCTTATCGAGAGTGGCGGTCCTGTGCTTTTCCGGCAAAAGCGCGTTGGGCTGAATGGCACTCAGTTTGAAATCTATAAGTTCCGCTCCATGCGGCAGGACGCTGAAAAGGGTGGTCCCAGCTGGGCTACTGACGGTGACAATCGCATCACCCGGGTCGGAGCTTTCATTCGTAAATATCGCCTCGACGAACTGCCGCAATTTTTCAATATTCTGCACGGAACCATGAGTCTGGTGGGGCCGCGTCCTGAACAGCCGTACTTTTGCGAAATGCTGGAAACCAGCCTGGATTTCTTTTCCCAGCGGCACACCGTGCGGCCGGGAGTCACAGGATGGGCCCAGATCAAGTACCAGTACGGTTCTACCGTAGAAGACGCCAAGAGGAAGCTCGAGCTCGACCTCTTTTATATCAAGCACCTTTCCGTTTCCCTGGACATGGTCATCGTTCTTGAGACGGTCAAAGTCATTTTCCTGGGCAAGGGTGCCAAATAATGAACCGCAATTTTCCCCCGTCGGCTGCTGAAGCGGACCGTGACGGAGAGTCGGAGCACAATATGTTTTCATTGAAGAGACTGATGGTCCTTGCCCTCATAGTTTCCTGGATCGCCGGTACCGGCTGCCTGGTGGCACAAACCCTGCTACCCCAAACAACCACAGCTAACCTGAAATCGCCGGAGGCGGCAACCTCGGATACCGCCAAGCCTGCGGACACCGTGAAGCCCGAGGTGATCGTTCCTACCGGCTACATCGTAGGCGACTCTGACGTCATTCGCGTCAATGTCTGGAAAGAGCCGGAAGTTTCCCAGACCGTCGTGGTGCGGACGGATGGAAATATTTCTCTGCCGTTGATTAACGAAGTGAAAGTAAGCGGCATGACGCCGCTGCAAATTCAGGATATGGTCGCGGAAAAGCTAAAGGGCTTTCTCAACAATCCGCAAGTTACCGTTACCGTGATGGAGATTCGCAGCAAGCGCGCCTTTATCACCGGTGAGGTGGCGCGGCCCGGAACGTATTCACTCAACGCGCAGACGACGGTTCTTCAATTGATCGCCCAGGCCGGTGGCTTTACACCCTTTGCCAAGAAAGACAGCATTGTGGTTCTGCGCACCGAAGACGGGCGTCAATCGCGCCTCAAGTTCAAGTACAAGGAAGTGGTCCAGGGCAAAAAGACGGAGCAAAACATTGCTCTTCATCCAGGAGATACGGTGGTGGTCCCATGACAATACAACAGATTACAAACAGGGCCCTGTTTTCTCTGGCAGTTCTGGCGCTGTTGATGGCTGCGCCCTCTGCCTTCACACAGAATTCGACGCAGGCCAAACCGGCTGACGCCGCTGACCAGAAGGAAGTTGTCACCGCGGACCCAGCGCCCAACGAGCCTTGGTACGCCAATAGCCAGGGGGCATACACCGTCTCCCTGGGGACGGGCCAGCTGATCAGCCTGTACCCGCAGCCGCGCAACGATCAATCGATCCCCAGCGGCGAGTACGTTGAGGGTGAGCAGGCTGTGTCGCTGAAGAGCAAAGATTACAAGTATCAGATGTTCTACGGTGTTTCTGCTTCCAGCATTTACACCAACAGCATTGGCGGCGTAGGCGCGGGGTCAGACATCGTCTCCACATCAGTCAACCCATATCTCGCGATTTTTGTCCCGACCCGGACTGGCCGCTACCTGCTGCAATATTCCACGGTCGTCAACCCGAATGACACTCAGAGCGGTGGTCCGCAGTCGTATCACACGCTCACGTTCAGCGCGCTGGGATCTCTCAGCCAGCGCTGGTATTGGACTGCATCGCTCAGCGGCAGCTATGGATCAGAATCTGCGCGTCTTCAGGGACCGTTGAGTTTCCTGGTGGTGCAAAGCACTCCCATCGCGGATACCACATCGACGGCAGTCTTGCTGCGCGCCAAGAACGTCGCATTTTCTGAAAGCAGTTTCGGGATCGGTTGGCTGAAAAGCCGGCGCGATAAGATCAGCTTTACCGCTTTCCACATTTATACCGGCATTCAAAGCGACCCCACCACTCTGGATGCGGGCTCGCACTCCAATGCCGTTGGCGGAAGGCTTGAGTATGTCCGCACTCTTACGCCGCGCATCGACCTCCGCAGTTACGGCGAGACTGAATCGGTGCTGAACGGCCCCATTTGCAATACGTATGGCGGAGGCCTTGGCATCGGCGTGCGGATGACGCACTCGGTTGAATTCGATGTGCGTGGCGGTCCGCAATGGTCCACGGCAACTTGTGGCGCTCCGCAGTCGGCGAATTTCAGCGCCAGCCTGGTCAAGAATTTTGGCAATCAGGACAAGATTTACGCCACCGTCAACCGCTTGTTCTCCACCATCTCCGGGCTGAGTGGCCACTGGGAAGATGACGCGACCGTCGGCTTCGCCAAGGGCTATCACCGTTTGACCTTCACAACGGACGCCGGCTATCTTCGCGGCGATGCCGTCACCACGCTTGTGCCCGGCTATCACGGTTACTTTGTCGCCCCGCGTGTCCGTTACAAAATCATGAATACCATGGGCGTGAGCGCGGGTTACCGTTCATTCCACGGCGCCGGCGGAAACGTGGTGAGTGGAAATCTGAGCTACGCAGTTGTCGGCATTGACTGGTATCCGGCGCCGCTGCATTTCCGTTAAGGCCATCAGTCACGAATGAACAAGCCAGGGAGGAACAATGAACCAGGCAACAAATAGCGAGACCCCAAACCAGCTGATGGCTTTTTGGCACACCGCACGGCATTATCGCGGCTGGATCTTCCTTGGCACGGTCCTGCTTTCGCTCGCGGGATTTACTTTTGTGCTCCTGATGCCGGACCGCTACAAGGCCACTACGACGATCCTGGTGGATCCCCAGAAGGTTTCAGAAAAATACGTGAGTCCGACTGTAAGCTCTGATCCTGGGCAGCGCCTTAACACCATTACCCAGCAGGTGCTCAGCACAACGCGCTTGCAGCAGATCATCGATGACATGCACCTGTATCCTGAGCTCCGTGGCACGATCTCGCGCGAAGAACTCATCGATCTGATGCGCAAGGACATCACCATCACCGTGAAGCAGGGTTCTTCTTCAGGGCTAAGCGCATTCACCATTGAATACGAAGGCCGCCAGCGCGATCAGGTGGCCAAGGTGGCCAACCAGCTTGCTGCCAGTTTCATTGAATGGAACGTCAAGAGCCGTGAGCAGCAGTCCCAGGACACCACGGAATTTCTGGACGCACAGCTCAAGGAAGCCAAACAGAACCTGGAGCAACAGGAAGCCCGGCTCAGCGCTTTCAAAATGCGTCACTTGGGCGAAATGCCGGAACAGCAGCCGGCAAATATGCAGGCGCTCACGCAGTTGCAGGGACAATTTCAGGCCAATGCTGACGCTCTCAATCGACTTGAAGTAGAGCGCACGCTGCTTTCGCGTGGCCTGGAGAGTCCCAACACTGGCGAAGTCAAGGTGGCTCCCGTCCTCACTGAGCGCGCGAAACTCGAAGGCGAACGGCGCCAACTCCGCGCCCAGCTTCAGGACCTGCAAAACCGTTACACCAGCGCACATCCTGAAGTCGTGGACGCAGCTTCACGCCTGCATCGTGTGGAAGAAAGATTGAAAGCTCTGCCCCCGGACCCGCCAATCGTGGCGGAAGTGCAGGACAATTCAGCGGTGACCGTGCGTTTGCAACTGCTCGATCGCGAAGCCAAACGCCTCACCGACGAACAACAGCGCCTGACCGTCCAGATGGCATCGTATCGCGGCAAGGTAGACGCAGTGCCAGTCCGCGAGCAGGAGATGGCAGAACTGAACCGCAATTACAGCGTTTCTAAAGACCATTATCAATCTCTGCTCGACAAAACTTTTTCTGCCGGCATGGCTGCTGATCTGGAAAAAAAGCAGCAAGCCGAGCACTTCACCATTCTTGATTTGGCGCAGGTGCCGGAAAAGCCATTCAAGCCCAAGCGGGGTCTCATGTTGCTGGGAGCGTTTCTGGGTGCTCTGGCCATGTCCCTGGGCCTTGCTTATCTCAGAGACGTGATGAATGGCACGGTCAAGTTTGAAAGCGAATTGAAAACCATGTTGCCCGCCAGCGTCCCCCTTTTGGCGGTTGTGCCTCAACTCCAGGCTGCCTCTGATCGACGTAGTTCGATCCGGTTCGCTGTGATCGCTGTGTTGATCTCGCTGATTGGCTGCGCGCTGGAAGCAGGATTATTTCTGAAGCTGCATTCGATTCTTTGATTCAACCGCGGTTAAGTAGAACCAAAATGCGGCAATCATATGGCGCGAAACAACGATTCGCCCGGAACGGCAAGGAAAATTCGTGGCTGCAACTTCCATGAGCGCACTCAAAACACTCTATCGGCACTCGTCCCACTATCTGGGTGGGCGAGTGGCCGTCATGCTCCTGGGATTCATTTCCTTCCCGGTATTCACGCGCGTCTTCACCGTCGCTGAATACGGCACCATTAACTTGATCGTGAACACCGTCCTGCTCCTGACGGTATTGTCCAAGTTTGGTTTCCAGCATTCCATTCAGCGTTACTATCCTGAGGGCGAAGCTTCCGCCAGCCCCGACGCCCTGCGCCGTTACTACTCCACTTTGTTTTACAGCACCGCACTTCTGGCGCTTGCCTTAACTCTGCTTTTCGTCGCGTCATTGTTCTTCGGCGCGGGACGCTTCCTGGGAATCACCGTCGGCGGCACGCTCCTGCTGGCGTGCTGCCTTGTAATGATCCGTTCACTGCGCTCCATGCAAATGAACCTGATGCAGATGGAGAACAAAACCCGCCTCTTCAACGGCATGGACATCCTGCAAAAAGCGCTGACCATCGCCCTGGTCTGCGCCTTACTCTTCTTCTGGCAGAAAACTGTCTTCGCTTTTTTCCTCGGCTTGGTGGTAATCGAAGGCATCATCCTTTTGCAGTATCTGCCGGTACTTTCGCGCCGCCAGTTGCTTTCTCCCAGTATGTTTGACGTCGGTTTTCTTCGTACCGCCGTTGCCTTCTCCTTGCCCCTGATGGCCGCGGAAATATCCTGGGTCGTCCTCGACTCCGGCGATCGCTTCTTCATCCAGCATTATCTCGGCGCGCAGGCGCTGGGCTTTTACGCTGCGGCGTACGGCATCGCCATTTATCTGCAAGACGTGCTGATGGCCCCATTGCAAATGGCGCTCTTTCCCATCTGCATGCGCGTCTGGAACACCGAAGGCAAAAAAGCTACGCAGGATTTTCTCTCCCGCAGCCTGGACCAGTTCATTCTCGTCGCCGTCGCCGTTGTATGCGTGGCCATCGTTACATCACGCGACGTGATCGTCCTGCTGGCTTCCAGAAAATTTCAGGAAGCCCACACGCTGCTCCCGTTCCTGGTGATTGGCCTGGTGCTCTCTGCCGTGACCATTTATTTTCGTCCTGGCCTGATGATCCACAAGCGCGCCTCGAAAATTGCTGTCGCAACTTTTTATGCCAGCATTCTCAACATCGCCCTGAACGTAATCCTGCTTCCGCGTATCGGTCTGGTTGGCGCAGCCATTGCCACCACCGTTAGTTATGCCGGCATTGTCGTGTTTCTCGCATACCAGTCATTGCGCGTCCTGCCGTACACACTTGAGCTCCTTTCCTTTGCTCGATACGCCGCTACCGGCGCTGCTTCTGCCTGGCTCGTCATGAAGGTGCCCGTAGAAAATCCATTGCTTAGCGTCCTTGTGAAGGGAAGCCTGATCCTGGCGCTGTACGCCGGAATCCTTTTTGCCATCGATAAGCGCGTGCGTGAACTGTTGACGAATATTTGGATCGCGATCACCAGTTGGCTTCATTTATCCAGCAAGTCGAGGTTGGAGCCGATACCCGTCATGACGGAGAGGACCTAAGCCGTGCATTTCGGACTGGAACAATACGTCCCGCTGGCGCTCTATATGGGCGCAATCGCCGCCTTTGTGCTGTCACTTTTCTGGCGGCCGCAGGCGGGATTGTATTTCCTGATTCCGCTGCTGCCAATGCAAACCATGCGCTACCGCATCCTGGATCTCCCCCTGGGTAACAAGCTGATCGACATATTGTTGCTGGGAGTCGTACTGGGAGCGGTCTTCAAAGGTGGTTTCCGTTTCGCCAAAACGCCGATGAACAAGCTCCTCATCGTCTTTGGCATCTTCTGTTACGTGCAGCTCTGGCGCGGCGCATTCTTCTTGAACTCGGCAATGCCGCTTTCCATTGGCGATCCGCGTTTTTCCAACTGGAAAAACTATATGGTCATGTTCATTATTTTTGCGGTTGTGGTGAGCGTGATCAAAGATGTTAAGCAGATCAAGATCATTGTGTTTCTCATGTGCCTTTCCGTGCTGGCCGTGGACAAAGGCTTTTACGGGACCATGAGCGACCGCGACCTCTCGCACTTCTCTTACGACGTGCGCGATGGCGGCGTACTCGGTTATGCCGGCGTGAATGGCGTGGCCACGTTTGAAGCCGAATTCATGCTGTTTGTCCTGGGCCTGGCTGCCTTGCAGAAGCGCAAGTCCATCAAGTTCGCTCTCTGGGGCCTGTTCGCTTTTAGCGCTTATTGCCTGCTGTTTTCTTATTCGCGGGAAGCTTATGTTGGTGTTCTTGTCGGTTTGTTTTTTCTCGGCCTCGTCCGGCAGCGATGGGTCCTGCTCGCTCTGGCCATTTTTATGCTCAGCTGGCAAAGCTTTGTTCCTACGTCTGTGCAGGAACGCGTCCTCATGACGTACGACAAGAATGAGCAACAGCTCGACACCTCAGCGCAGGACCGCGTGGTCCTGTGGGATGACGCCATGAACATGTTCCACCAGAATCCCGCGCTCGGCGTCGGCTTTGATACTTATGAATGGCAGCACCGCGTCGGCATTTACACAGACACGCATAACTATTTCCTGAAAGTGCTGGTAGAAACAGGCATTATGGGCTTGATGCTTTTCCTCTTTATGCTGGCAAAAATGACCCGCCTGGGAGTGCAATTGTACAGAAGGGCGCAGGATCCATTTCTTCAGTCGATCGGTTTGGGCTTCTCGCTGTTAATGGTCTGCGTGTTCGTCGTCAATCTCTTTGGCGATCGCTGGCTCTATGTCGAGGTAAACGGCTTTCTATGGGTCATGCTGGCCTGCGTTGTGCGCGGGCAAATGATCGAAAATGAACGGAAGGAAGAACCTGCCGCAGTCGTTGACGAAGTTCCGGCGGGTGGTTTGCCCTGGGTGCGAGAAGAAGAGCCGGTCCTGGCCTAAGAGATATCGCGACTCACGTCGCAAAGGTGTAGTAGAAAATATGTGTGGAATCTTTGGACAAATCGGCAGTTCGCCCGCAGATGAAAAATGCGGATTGGAACTTCATCACCGCGGCCCTGATGATAGCGGACTGAAATACTTTGCCCTGTCGCACGGCTCTGTCTGGGTAAGCTTGCAACACCGCAGGCTGTCCATCATCGACCTTTCCTCGGCCGGCCATCAGCCCATGTGCAATGAAGATGAGTCAGTCTGGATAACTTTCAACGGTGAGATTTATAACTTTCAGGAATTGCGCGCACAACTGGTTGCTGCGGGACACGTTTTCCGCTCTCACACCGATACTGAAGTCATCATTCACGGTTACGAAGAGTGGGGCAATGAAGTTGTAAGGAAGCTGCGCGGCATGTTCGCTTTCGCGCTCTGGGACCACCGCCATCGCCGCATGCTGTTGGCCACGGACCATCTGGGCAAGAAGCCACTCTTCTACTCTCATGACGGCCGCAAATTCGTTTTTGCCTCAGAAATTAAAGCCATCCTCAAAGCCGGAGTGCCTGCGGAACTCGATCCGGTGGCGATGCACGATTATCTGACCTATTTGTACTTCCCTTATCCCTCCACTGCGTTCAAGCACGTGCGCAAGATGGCGCCCGGTTCCGCCATGGAGCTAGTGGTCGACTCTGAGGGCGACGTGCACAGACGTGAATGGAAATATTGGGACGCCGCCGAGACCGCTGGCACACCGTTGCATATGTCAGAAGCTGACATGATTGACCGTGCGCGCGAGCTGATGGAAGAATCCGTCAAACTGCGCATGATCAGCGACGTGCCCCTGGGACTGTTCCTGAGCGGAGGTCTCGACTCCAGTGCGATTACCGCCTTCGCCGCAAAAAACAGCGCAGAGCAGGTCAAGACCTTCACCATCGGCTTTGAAAACAGCAAGTTTTACGACGAGCAACCCGCAGCCAGACTGGTGGCCGAGCGATTCAACACTGAACACCATGTTCTGCAAGCTGACGAGGCCTGCGCCGCTTACATGACCGATGTAGTGCGGCACTTTGATGAACCGTTTGGCAACCCTACGGCAATTCTTGAACACATCATCACCAAACAGATGCGGAAGCATGTAACGGTAGCCATCTCCGGTGACGGTGGAGACGAACTTTTTGGCGGCTACGTGCGTTATGCCGGCGCCTCACTCGCCCGTCGGTACCGCCAGTTGCCTCAATTCCTGACGAAAGGTTTAGTTTCGCGATTGTCAGGGCTGATGAATGACGCCACCGATGGACGCCACGGCTTCCGCCGCGTACGCGAATTCGCTCAGTCGGCGTGGCAGGCTGAAGAAGACATGTACATCGATTGGGTTGGCTATTTCTCTGAACGCGAGAAACAGGCGCTCTACACACCTGACTTCTCCGCGTCCGTCGGCGGTCGTAACTCCGGAGATTTCCTGCGCCAGTTCTTCCGCCGTGGCGCCAAGTTGGACCCCATGAGCAGATTAGGTTATGTCGACGCCGCGTCATTTCTCTGTTGCAATTGCCTGGAATATGCCGATCGCATGTCCATGGCTAACTCTCTGGAAGTGCGCGCTCCGTTCACTGACTACCGGCTTCTCGAGTTTGCCATGCAGGTGCCGCAGCGCATGAAAGTGCGCAACATGACCACCAAATGGATTACGCGTCAGGCTATGCAGGGAATCCTGCCTCGCGAGGTATTGACCAAGAAAAAGATGGGCTTCAATCCTCCGTTACCGCAATGGATCAATGGTGAACTCAAGCCGGTGATCAAGGAATTTCTTTCGTCGGCAGCGATCGAGCGCCGGGGCCTCTTCCGTCCCGACGCAGTGCAGACGCTCCTGCGCGACCACGCAGAGAATCGCCGGGACAACGCCCTGAAAATCTGGGCGCTGTTGATGATTGAAGTGTGGCAGCGCATGTACTTCGATAAGCAATCGGAAGAGTCAGTGCTGGAAGCGGCCATGGGCGAGTCCAAAAGAAAACCCATGGTTCAGGTCGGGCAGTCAGAAAAGTCCAAAGCTGACGTAATCTGTATTCGCTAGGAGCAAAATGGCAGCGGTTGTGATGGGCCAATTCGGAATGGACGTGGTGA
>DATCAX010000759.1:0-6830 GCA_036512375.1 Candidatus Angelobacter sp.
GCCTTCAGGGTGAGTACCCATCGTCGCAGCACACCCGTCGCGAGCGTTCGCAACTCGGGGTCTGTAGATGTAACCGAACGGTGCAGCCCCAGGCGCAAGCCAGGGTTGCGAAGCAGTCTGGCCGCTAGTTGTATTGCGCCACGCGATAGGTCAGCGGGCACGTCCCTGCTCAGCCATCCCCAAGCCTGTTGCCACGGAATGCCCTGCCCGACCCGCAGATCGGCGAGATCGAGGGGAGAGAGTTCTCCATTCGCTTGTACCGTCAAATTGAGAAGTAGTTCGAGATGACGATCACCGAAGGCGTTGGCCAGCACCCACCTATACGGGAGCTTGAGTTGGGAAGGAATGCGCAGTCGGGACATGGTCACCCCAGCAACAGTCTCAGGATCAGTTTCCGTCGGCGTGAACGCGAGACCCCGAAGGAGCGAGCCTACTGACGCCAGAATCCAGGCGCGCACCTGATCGCCAAAAGCCATGCGACGATCACCGTGATGTGAAATCAGGCGCTGCGAAGCCATGAAGTCTTCGAGCGCCGCCCCAGCCGCCTCCGGGGTGTCTGTTGGTGCCGTCGAGATAACCGATTTCACCGCTTCGTCGTGGGTCCGGCGAATTGGGACCGACGCGGCCGCGAGCGAAGCTTCAACACCGAAATCCGGCCATGCATCGACGTCCTCCGGTGGATTCCAGATTGGCATCGCCTGCCGCAGCGGCCCGGCAGTCTCGACACCCTTGGCGATCCACGGATCAGAGATCCAATCCACCGTGAACAAGATGTGCTGTTTGGTCGGCCGGCGCATCCTATCCCGAACGTCGCACCAGGCCGCCGTCAACGGTGCTCCCACATCGTCGAGGAGCCAACGCAACGAAACTGCTGACTCGTTAGGCGGAGGCATGCGCCCACATCCTACTACTGCACCCGAAAGACCAAATGCGGCAACCTTGAGAATAGCGTCGCATTAACGTGCCACCTCGAAGGAGATAAGACAACTTACCCACGTTTGACGGAGAGGTCAAGGACGATACTGGTGCGGCGTGTCCCTTGATTCCTCGACTAGCCACGTGCTGAGGATTCAGCCCATGTGGTCAAGATCGACTTGAGTAATTTGTCGAATTCACCGTCGCGAAAAAGGTCGGCAAACTGGTACTTTGACAATTCAACAGGTACTGTGCATTCTTCCAGCCTCACTGGAATTAGGTATGTTTGACCTGACGGGATCTCCTCAAACGCCCGGAGCGCTGTCCGAAGCTCTTTTTGCACATATCCCCGCTTATTCAGGCTTCGATTCGACAAGAAAAATAGGACAAAGTGTGATTGCTTAATCTCCCGAACTATCTCTCGGTCCCAGTCGACGCCCGGCAACAGGTTCTCTCGATCTAACCAAGGACAAAGTCCTTGCTGCTTGAGTTCATCGTAAACCGGCTTTACCTGAGGAAAATCTTCACTCGCATAGCTGAGAAATATTTTCGGCGCCATACTGTCGAGCTCTTGCCTGTTCTGCTCAAGTTGGTCGTCTAGCTGTGTCTTTCGATTCTCCATCTGTCGGAGCTGTTCCTCAAGTCTAGTTAGCTCATCCCGGATCTTCGTGCGACGTTCGTCCCGCTCTATGATCTCCTTCTCCAACTTGGCCAATCCAAGGCCACGTGAGAGCATCTTCCACGCAGAGAATCGGTCGCTCGCTTTGATGCTCTGCTCGACAAAACTGTGTTCGAGCACGGTCAGATAGCTGTGGCGGCTATCAAGAAGTTCTCTTGCCTGGGAAAGTAAACTACCAACAAGCAGATATGAGGAATCGTGGTTTGCTTTGGTCCATGATGTTGCAGCATCCGAAATCCTTCCTCGCAGTTTTAGGAACTCGCGTTCCTCTTCAACCCACACGGCATAGCGACGCCAATCTCTGAATATCGACTCGTGCACGACTTCAACCGTCGCTTGCCGACTTGTCGCATCTTGGTAAACGGTCAAGACTCGTTGAGCAACTAGTTGGTTGACTAGTTGGTGGTCGTTCTCGGAGAACTCGTCCAGTGAGACGGCACGGCGTGTGCCCTCGGGGGTGGCGAGTCGGAGCATCAACGACCGGATCCTTTCCTGATCTGATTCGTTAAAGGAACGCCAGATGCCCTCAAGAGTTTGGTCGAAAGTGCCGTGAAAATCTCCCTGTCGGTGATAGTCGCTGAGCGTGATGACGTGATCCTTGCAATTCTTAACGAGGTTAAACAGCAGTATTTGCAGTAATGGCAGGTTGGCAGCGTCAGACCCGGCATCTGCGACAATTCGGTCAACCACTCCGTCCTCAAACGATATGCCCTCATCCGTTGCAGGCTCGATGATAGCCCGCCTGAGATTTGCCTGGGAGAGTGGCCCTAGAAGTATCGTGGATAGTTCAGATTCTCTGGCGAGAACAGGCGTATCGATCAGTCGGCCGAAGAAATCCGCTCGCAATGCAATGAGCACAGCGATCCGTTTGTCATGAATAAGTGGAACGATTTCGTGCAGCACGTTCTCGCGATCCACGCTATCCACGACTGTATAGAGCTCTTCGAATTGGTCAATTACAAGAAGCGGCTTTACCTGCTGGCAGTCTTTGCGATCTGCAATACACGCAAGTGCTGTCGCTAGATTTGCAACTGGGTCCACGCCGAAACGACAGAAGATGATTGGATCAAACAAAGAATAGTGGCTTGCTCGGAGCGCAGGAATAATTCCTGCGCTGATGAATGAGCTTTTTCCAATTCCAGACGGACCAACGACCGCGAGAAATCCGTGGTCAATTAATCGCTGAACGCTTCTGGTCACTTCCTCTTCGCGACCAAAGAACCTGCCCGCGGTGTCTTCGGAGTACGGGGTGAGTCCTTGATATGGTGATGTTGCGGGCATCGCAATCCAGTTCCAAAGGGGGAGCATATCACAAGGAAAAGGCTGTCTAGAGTCTCCGTCTGGTAAAGAAGCCAGAACTCGGCCGTCCCCCAACAGTCTTTCTGCACCTGCCTTCGGACTCCCGAATCGTTCCGCTATGCGGAAGCTGTCCAGAAACGGGCTTCGAGGAAGTTAGCCAGATTAGTAACGGGAAGTCGGCTGATGGGAAGTGATCGCGATTGCTCCCGATTCACGGGCTACTTGGAAACAATCAATCTGCCGCTCAATGACTCGCGGCTCCGGTCAACCTCAGCATTTGCCTCGCCAGCCTTCGTCGGCACCACGGTGCCAACAAAACAGGCGTCAACATTCGCTTAAAGTTGTCCGGCGATCTGGCTGGCAAGGCTCGCTACCTGCTTCTCCGAAGTGAAATCATCCATCGTGATAAAGAAACGAACTTTGCCCTTAAGGACATGGAGCCCATGGTGTTTGTCAAAATAAGCCTGGTCTCCGACAGTTACAGGCGTTGGCGGGCCAAAGAACTTGCTCAATCTGGCGAACAGGTCCGCCGCGGCGGCGGGCGACGGATCAACGTAAACTCTGAACACAACCTTCCGCTCCCTGGCATCTTTCGATCTTTTATACATGCAGTCCGTTCCCTCAGCGGTGTTAGGGAAAGGACGGGGAGCGACGCTCTTTTGCGGAGAATCGTAGCTTTGTCCTAAAGCCTTGCTCAACTCAGTGGCAGGCAGCAGTGAGCACAGGTCAGAAGGCGGTTCCTTCGCGCTTGCCGGCTGCAGCGAGCAGATGGTTAGGACGAAAGTTGCAGCGATCAACGATAGTTTATTTAGGTGAGCCATGTGGTATTCCTTGCCAGCCTCTGGCGGCCGCGGAAATTATAGGACTAGCGTAAGAGGACTGGCAACACACAGCCTTAATAGGTAGTGGGTCAGTCTGAAATCAGCCAAGGAAACTCACTGACCAACGTCAAATTCCGTCATCCCGAGGTCCCGTAAGCGAGCCCGCGTTGTCGGGTTCCCCGTTCACGCCCGCTTTTGGCGTGAATGGGCAGAGCGGGCGAGTAGGATCGAGGGACCCTGTGCTTAGAATTCAGCAGCAGAACTGACCCACTACCCAAAAATAGAATTGGGGCTGCCGTTTTGCGGATCCGGCAGCCCCGTTCACGGCTGTAGTACCATCGGGCAGGCCTACAGCCGCAACTTGTTGATGGCGCTTCGCGCCATATCTTCAAACCCTCCCGCGTCGTCCGCGCCAGTCACGTCACCGCCTTGCGCTTCTCAACCGCCCGGGTTTAGGTCCGAATCAAATCAAAGTCTCAAACCCTCGCGGCCTTTGCCTGGCAGCTTGAGTCGAAACTGCTTTCTAATCGCGGCGAATTCATCTGCTTGTTCCATTGCCATGTCACTCTTTCTCGTTCATCTGCGGGGCCCCTGGCTGCGCTCACAAAGCCCTCTGCGAGAGAGGGAAGACCACACACCCGGCGGGCTTCGTTCCTGTCTGGTTCGCAAGCAAACAGGAACTGCCCACCAATCTGGGTGTGGCACCACCTTCGAGCTCCACTAGAAGGCAGTTGACTAAAAGCGGTGCGGCATCCTGTGCCACCCGCGAAAACATTGATCTTGAACAGGTCAACGGTCGAGCACATTCGTCCCGATATTCCCGGGAAGTGCGTGGCCGTGGCCTTAACACACTTCAGGCATCGCCGTATTTGCAAAAGCAAACAGCGCGCACTGATTCATGTCCGGAAGGAAAAAGAAAGTTCAGTGAGTCAGGACAGACCACAGTCCCGGCAAGAAACCGATTGTGTTGCGGCGGGCTAACTTATGAGTGAGGATGTATCGTCGCCTCTCTGAAAGGCGCGATTTTATTGGCTTCGCCGCCAACGATTTCTTTGTAGAGCTTTCTTGGAATGCATTGTGCGCTGGAGCAGTCATCAAAACTGTTCCGAAAAGAACACATTTGTCGAAAAGTTCACTATGAAGTTTGGCAATTACCACGCACGCATTGGACGAAAGGACAACACCAATCAGTCAGTCTTTTGAGATTACTTCCCTGAGAGAACTGCGGACCAGAAGGTCGCCACTGTAGTCGCCGTCATAGGCAATAAGGCCGCGCTTGCGGAAGCCGTTCAAGAAAGTGCTTACGCGCGACCGCGTGGTGCCCACGATTTCGGCCAGTGTCTCCTGGCTCACCTTGGGGATCACGATTTCCGACTGCCCCGAATTTCCGAACCCGGCCAGCAGCAACAGCACGCGTGCCAGCCTTTTCTCGCCAGTATGGAAGAGCCGGTCAATCAGGTCCTCCTGCATGCGCACGTTCGTTCAAATTTGATCCCATCCGGAAGCTTTCCCTCAGTTGCACTTTGACAGCTCTGGTAGTTTGTTTTGGATTGGTGAACGCATTTGCGCAGAGCACGTTCACGGCCTCGAACACGCTTTTGTCGACTGGGTTCACACTCCCATATGGTGGCGTTTTATTGCACGCCGACTGATCCGATGAGAGCTATGTGCCAACGACGACACCTGTATCAGTTCAACACTGAAATGTGTTCCAATAGTCTTCGTCGCTTGTTTTTTATCAAGCCGCTATGGAAATCGCTTATTGAGGTTGGCAGCCAGAGATATCCCCTGGAGCCAATAAGCGCGGCTGGTCCCGAAGCATCCGCGGGTAATGGGCAGTTTAGAGTTTTTGGATGCGTTTCACGCATCCGAGTGTCCTCTGTATCGAAACCGAATATTACAAGAAGTTTCATTAAAAACACATTAAAAATTCTAATGTTGCCCGGCAAGAGCGCTTCTTCGGGACGGCAGAAAACGCGTCGGAAGGCCGTTTTCATTGATCTTTCGTTGATCTGGGTGGATGGCCACAACGCAAAACCAATTCTCAAATAAAAAGTCGGGCACCGCGTCTGGTGTTGGGCTGATGCGCGGTGCCCAGCTCGCTGCCATTAGCGGTGCCCGACTCTTTGCCGGAAACCCGATTCCGGCGCTCTCACCGTTCAGCACGGTAAAGAGATCAAAACGCGATCTGTAAATTACTCCTTGCGAATCTCAAATGTTCGCAACATGAAACACCCGCTTATTGAAAAATGATCATTCCAGGCCGAACATGCTTGCGAGCAAACATGAAACGGTTGGAGCAAATTGTTGTTTGATGTCGCGGTTCTAGCGAGAGCCGTCAGTTTTTAAAAAGTACGGCCGCGATCCGAAGTAGGGAATGTGAGGTCTAGCGTCGAAGCGGTATGGCCCATTGAGGCGGACCATGAAGAAGGGAAGAACTATCATGCGACTCACGCAATCCAGCAACGTTCGCGAACGCTAACTGCCGCGATTTGTCCCCTGAATAGAGGCTGAGCTGGTGCTCGCTTTGACTCTGGGGCCGCCGGATGCTTACCCGGCTGGGAACCACGTAGTTGAACTCAACCGTCACAACTGGCGGAATGTCATCGTAAGGATCAGGATCATAGGAGTCAGACGAGCAGGAGGCTGTCCCGGCAAGGAGAACCATGCATGCCAGAACCGCGCCGCGAATGAATCTATGTGCCAGCCAAAACATCTCTATTAGATCCTTATATCTCCAGCTGAAGTGACATTGGACGAGCAAGTTACAAAATCACATGAGCATATTATCAGAACGCTGGAAAGACATTAAAGTTTCTGAAAAGGGGCAGGGACTGCAGTAATGTTGGATTATCTGATGCCCGGAATGGATGGCGAGGAGACTGCCCGCTGCGTTCGCAAATTGCGCGGCGACATTCCCATCATTTTATCGTCAGGCTGTCTCACGGTGCCCGAGCGCGTGCTGGAAATTGTAACAACAGCAGTGGAGAAAGCAGCCAGGCCGGAAGCTCTGATCGAGCTCTTGGAACAGCAACTTCACCCGGTGCTCGATCCAGCACCCCAACGGGGATGTAGAGGCTTGGCCAAGCCTCTGCCTTGGGTATAGGGCAGTCACC
>DATCAX010000760.1:0-3253 GCA_036512375.1 Candidatus Angelobacter sp.
CAGCAGGAGGAAGAAGAAAGTCGATCCATGGCCGATAGCGCTTTCCACGCGGACCGCGCCGCCATGATTGAGAACAATGTGTTTCACGATCGCCAGGCCCAGGCCGGTGCCGCCACTTTCGCGCGATCGAGCCTTATCCACGCGGTAAAAGCGTTCAAAAATACGCGGCAGATGCTCTGAAGCGATGCCGGGCCCGAAGTCGCGCACAAAGAACTCAATGCCGTTTCCGCGTTCCTGTGCGCCGACAATGATCTTCTTTCCGCTCTGGGCGTAGCGCAGGGCATTGCTGATTAGATTGCCGAAGACCTGGTGTACGGCGTAGCTATCGGCCAGAACGGACCATTCAGGGATATTTTCTACAGTGAGTTCGACCTGGGCGGCGCGCGCATCTTCCTGCATGGAAGAGGCGGCTTCTGCAAGGAGCTGGCGTGCAGCCTGCGGGCGCAAATCAAGTTTCTCCTCGCCGGATTCCACTCGCGCCAGCACCAACAGGTCTTCCGTCAGGCGGCCCATGCGCTCGGCGTTGCGGCGGATAACCTGAAGGAAGTCACGAGCGTTGTCATTGAGAAGCCCGTCGGATTCGATGAGGGTCTCAGCGTAGCCTCGGATGGAGGTGAGCGGCGTGCGCAGTTCATGCGAGACGTTGGCGATGAAGTCACGACGCGTCTTTTCCACACGCTCAATTTCCGATATGTCGTGCAGGACGCTGACCACGCCGCCATCAGGCAACGGTTCCGCGGTGACAGAGAATGACCTGCGTCCGGAAAGGGAAGCGGCGATCGTGCTCTCACGGCGTTTCGATTGCAACACGGCATTAAGCGTGGCGAGAAAGTCAGGATGGCGAAGCAGCTCAACCACCGGCGCGCCGATGCGCACAGGCTGATGGAGAATACCGCCGATGGCGTGATTGGCCCAGCGGACTTTCATGTCCGGTGAGACAGCGATTACCCCGTCCGTCATGCTGTTAAGCAGCGCTTCCAGCTCCGAGCGGCTTTCACGCACAGCGGCAAAGTTTTCTTCCAGCCGGCGTGCAGTGCGGTCCAGCGCGATGGCGACCTGGGCAATCTCGTCACCGCTGGTTTCGGCGATGCGGGCGGTGAGATCGCCCGTCGCCACCTGCTCGGCGAAACGGACAATGCGGCGCAAACGTCGCGAAATGACCTCTGCGATCAACGCAGCCAACACCAGCGCAAGAAGCAATGCCAGTGCGCTGGCCCGCAGCAGATTGGCGCGAACCGAAGCAATTTGTTGCTGCATGCTGGAAAGCGGATAGGCCAGACGGACAATTTTGTCACCGCTGGGAACTGCCAGGTAAAGGAATTCAATGCCCACAGTATGGCTGACGCGTGAGGAACTCCCAGTCTTTCCGCTTAGAGCGGCCACCACTTCGGGCCGGCCAGCGTGGTTCTCCATGGTTTTGGGATCGGCCTCCGAATCAGCCAGCACCACTCCATCACGGGCAATGATGGTGACACGGGTTTCCGTGATATGCGCTTCCTCGTCTGCCATCTGTTGCAGTGAATGCTGGTGGTCATTCTGAACCCGACCCGCGAACCCCTGAGCGTTTTGGACAAGGAGCCGTTCAATATCATTGCGCACTGCGTTTTCCCAGGTATGCCGGATACTGATATCCAGCGTGAGCGTGGCTGCAGCAATCACAGCCACAAATGCACCCATGGCCTTCAGGAAGATGCGGTTTCTCATTTCGCTGCCTCAAACTTGTAACCAGCGCCACGAACGGTTTTGAGATACCGGGGATCTTCCGGGTCCTGCTCAATCTTTTCTCGCAGCCGCCGGATGTACACGTCAACGGATCGCGGTGTTACAAACGATAAATCGCGCCATACAGCGTCTAACACCTGGTCCCGGGTATAGACGCGGCCCGGATGCGATGCGAGAAAATGCAGCAGGCGAAACTCCGTGGCAGTCACGTCCGTGGGCGCGCCACGCACAATGAGTGTCATGGAATCGCTGTGCAGTTCGAAATCAGGAGTGGTAATGCTGGTGGTCAATGGCTGCTCAAAACGCCGCAGCACCGCCCGGACGCGAGCAGTTAGTTCGCGAGTCCCGAAAGGTTTGGTGATGTAATCGTCGGCGCCAAGATCAAGGCCGCGCACACGGTCCTCCTCGCCTGCCCGCGCAGTAAGAAAGATGATGGGGATACGGGCAAGATCGCGGCTTTCGCGAACCTGCCGGCAGACTTCAAAGCCACTGTGGCCGGGAACCATAATATCGAGCAGGAAAAGAACCGGCGGATGCTTGCGCGCCAGCGGCAGTACTTCGTCCCCGGAAAGGCAAAGGCGTACGTTGAACCCCGCCAACTGAAGGTGATGGCGGACCAGGTTGCCGATGTCCGAATCGTCTTCGAGGACAATAATGTTTTGTTTCACAAGAGTTCGAGAGCCTTACGCGTAATGATTCTAACCGCAACTCTAAAGAGATAAGGGATCAGTTCGTCGATTGTAAGCGCCAGAGAGGGCTGCTACCATCAAAGCGTGAACCGTTTGAAAAGTTTCCCCGCAAAAATAGCCTTGGCCATGGCGCTTGTAGCCTCGGCCACGATGTACGCCATAGCTCCAGGCGCTATTGTCCTGCCGCCAGTACCTTCCACCGTCGATTCCATCACCCCGGGCGAATTGCGCATGCACCTGCAATTTCTAGCTTCTGAGGAGTTAGGCGGACGATACACACTCTCGCCCAGCTTTGCCATTGCGGCGCGTTATCTGGCTTCCCACCTTGAAGCGTATGGCTTCAAGGGCGCAGGCGAGCATGGCGATTATCTACAGACTTTTCAGGTGGTATCAGGCAAAGCTGATACCGCAAAGAGTTCGCTCGAAGTTACCTTCGGCGGCAAGGCAAAGTCCTACCATTTTGGCGACTTCTATATCCCTGGTGAAGGCGGCACAGGCGAAGCCCAGGGCCAGATTGTTTTTGTAGGAAGGGGAATCTCTTCGCCGTCGCAACACCACGACGACTATGCGGGTCTGGATGTAAAAGGAAAGCTTGTCCTCATCGTGCCCGGCATGCCTCCAGACGTGGATATCTCACGACTTGAGGAGAGCGAATCCGGTCAGGGAGCCGCGCATGCCCATGGTGCCTCTGGCATCCTGCAGCTGCCGCCGCAACGCCTGCTGGAGATGATGAAAAATAAGGGCTTCCAGGAGAGAGCATCTCAGCGTGAAACCGTCCGGCTGGCGCGCGGTGCGGAAAACAGCCTGCCCGCGGTAGCGCTGGGGCCGGCTTTGGCCGAAGA
>DATCAX010000761.1:0-7574 GCA_036512375.1 Candidatus Angelobacter sp.
CAAGAATCCCTTGGTCCTCTTGCTCACGGCGCTCGGCGTGCTTTCTTTTCTGACCGGTGACCTGCGGGCGACAGTGGTCATTTTCGTGATGGTGGTTCTGGGCGTGGTGTTGCGTTTCGTCCAGGAGATACGGGCCGATAAAGCTGCCGAAAAGCTCAAGGCGATGGTCAGCAACACAGCGACGTTGGTGCGCGATGGCAAGGAAGCCGAAGTGCCACTCAAGATGTTGGTGCCGGGCGATATCATCCGACTGGCCGCCGGTGATATGGTTCCCGCCGACGTACGAGTGCTGTCCGCCAAAGACTTGTTCCTGAATCAGTCGGCTCTTACCGGCGAATCCTTGCCCGTGGAGAGAAAAGCCGACGCCACGTCCGCCGACGTTCAGAACCCGCTGGAGTTGCCCAATATCTGTTTCCTGGGCTCCAGTGTGGAGAGCGGCTCCGCGACGGCCGCGGTCATCCACACGGCAGACAGGACCTACTTTGGATCGCTGGCCGCCAGTATCGTCGGACAGCGCCAGCTAACCAGCTTCGATAAAGGCATCAACAAGTTCACCTGGCTCATGATCTATTTCATTGCCGTGATGGTTCCAGCGGTCTTCCTGATCAATGGACTGAGCAAGCACGACTGGTTGGAAGCTTTCCTGTTTGCGATGGCCGTGGCTGTCGGACTGACCCCCGAGATGCTGCCTATGATCGTGACGGTCAACCTTTCCAAGGGTGCCCTGGCGATGGCGCGCAAGAAAGTGATTGTCAAACGCCTGAACGCCATCCAGAACTTCGGAGCCATGGATGTGCTCTGCACCGATAAGACCGGCACGCTTACCCAAGGCAAGATCGTCCTCGAAAAGCACCTGGACGCGCACGGCGATCCCAGCGAAAAGGTTCTCCAATATGGCTACCTGAATAGCTACCACCATACCGGGCTGAAGAATCTGCTCGACGAGGCGATCCTCGCACATGAGGAGCTGGAGGAACGCCTAAAAGCCAAAGCGGGGTACCGCAAGATAGACGAGATCCCTTTCGATTTCGTGCGGCGCCGGATGTCGGTAGTCGTGGAGGATACGACCGGATTGAACACGCTGATCTGCAAGGGTGCTGTAGAAGAAGTGCTGGGCCTGTGCACCAGGGTCGAAGTCAAGGGAGAGGTCATCGAGGTCCTGCCCGAGCACGATGCCAAACGCCGGCAGATAGCGGACGAGCTGAACAGGCAGGGCTTCCGCGTGATCGCCCTGGCCTACAAACAAATGCCAGGGGCGACGGATGAGCCTACCTACGCGGTCAAGGATGAGTCTGATCTGATCCTGCTTGGCTTCCTGGCCTTCCTCGACCCGCCCAAGGACACTGCTTCGCCGGCCTTGAAGCAGCTCCACCACCTGAACGTGGACGTCAAGATCCTGACTGGCGACAATGAGATCATCGCCGCCTACATCTGCAAAGAAGTGGGCATGCCGGTCGAGCATCTCGTGCTCGGATCTCAGATCGAGGCGATGAGCGAAGCTGAACTGGCCGAAGCTGCCAGTGTGACCAGCGTCTTTGCCCGGCTGGCCCCAGCCCACAAGGAACGTATCATCCGCGCGCTCCAGAGCAAGGGCCACGTGTTGGGATTCATGGGCGATGGCATCAACGACGCACCGGCTCTGAAGGCCGCTGATGTAGGCATCTCGGTGGACAGCGCGGTGGACATCGCCAAGGAGTCATCCGACATCATCCTGTTGGAAAACAGCCTGCTGATCTTGGAGCAGGGCGTGCGGGAAGGCCGGCAAGTGTTCGGCAACATCGTTAAGTACATCAAGATGGCAGCCAGCTCCAACTTCGGCAACATGTTCAGTGTTGTGGGGGCGAGCGCGTTCCTGCCCTTCCTCCCCATGCTGCCGATCCAGGTGCTCACCAATAACCTGCTCTACGACTTCTCGCAGACCACCATCCCCACCGATGAGGTGGATGCCGACTGGCTGACCAAACCGCGCAAGTGGGAGATTGGTGGGATCCTACGTTTTATTCTGTTTATCGGGCCGATCAGCTCGATCTTCGATTACCTGACATTCTTCATGATGTTGTATGTGTTCAATTGCTGGCACAACCCGGCCCTATTCCATACTGGCTGGTTCGTCGAGTCGCTCTTCACCCAGACGCTGATTATTCACGTCATCCGCACCAACAAGATCCCGTTTCTCCAGAGCTGGGCCAGTTGGCCGCTCATCCTTACTTCGGTAATTATCGTTGCGGTCGGCGCCGGGCTGACGGTTTCGCCTCTGGCCGGTGCGCTCGGGTTTGTCCCGCTTGCCCCCCTGTACTGGTTGCTACTTGCGATCATATTGGTGTGTTATGTGGTCCTGACCCAGTTGGCGAAGACCTGGTTTTACAGCCGGTTTGGCGAATGATGGCGATGGCGACGAACAGGCATTCATTGACCAAGAAATCGCAACCGGTTATTCCAAGAGGGTAACGTCACAAAGGACGTAGGCGACAGACAACGGTGAGGCGATTTCGACCCGAAGTTGGTTGAACGACTGGGAAGGAGAACGGCAATGCTTTCACTAAAACGATACGGCTGGCTATGTGTTCTTGGTGGCGAGATTGGCTATCTCATATGTCTCGCTGGTGGCTATCTTCCGCTTCGCACCAACCGGGGAATGGAGCTGCATAGGACATTATTCGAGACGTTCCCGGGCTTTGTGTGGGGCAGTGTTGGCAGCGTGATTCTCGGTGTTGTTTATGTGTTCATCTTTTCTTGGATGTTCGCCTGGTACTTTGTCTGGATGCATAACACAAGCCTCGTAGGAAAAGAAAAATAGAGGTCGTGTTCGGGATCAAGCTTTCTCGCTCGTTTCCACATCCCCTAAGTTGATATGCCAATGAGAACAAAAACTCAGAAAGAAAAAGATAGTGGTTCAATTCGCCCGCACCCGCGCAATGAAGCGGGGGCAATAGGGGGAGGCGCGCACCCAGGAATCCCTCAGCACTGGGATATGAAGGAAGGTTCAGCGAATCCCCTGGGCGCCACATGGATCGCCGAAGAACAAGCTTACAACTTCGCGATTTACTCGAAGCATGCCTCCAGCGTCACGCTGCTTCTGTTTGGCCCTGAGAGTTTCGTCACGCCCGTTCTCAAATATAGGTTTGACAGTTTCAAAAACAAGACGGGCCGTGTGTGGCACGCGCGGATTCCGAAGCGCGAGATGGGTGACGCCCGGTACTACGTCTATTCCATCGCAGGCCCTCCTCCATTGGGAGACCGCTTTGAGCGGCACGCTTTTGATCCGCAGAAGATGCTGCTTGACCCGTACGCGAAGTCTGTGTTTTTTCCGCCAGCCTTTGACCGCCTGGCAGCAGTGGGCCCGGGCGACAACGCGGGAAAGGCGCCGCTGGGAGTTCTCTGCGAGGAAGATTCGGATTTTGACTGGGGCGATGACCCGCGCCCCCGGCACGACCACGATCTGATCATCTACGAGATGCACGTGCGGGGATTCACGATGAATCCAAACTCAGGCGTCAGTCCCGGGAAACGCGGCACGTTTGCCGGACTCATGGAGAAGATTCCCTATTTGCGCGAGCTCGGCGTCACGGCAGTCGAGCTGATGCCAGTCTTTCAGTTCGATGCCACCGAGCCCAACTATTGGGGTTACATGCCATTGAATTTCTTTTCGCCGCACGACCGGTACGCCGCCGGGCAAAGCGTGTGTGAACAGCGCCGCGAATTCCGAGAAATGCTAAAGGCGTTACATGAGGCGGGCATCGAGGTGATCCTGGACGTGGTGTACAACCACACGGGAGAGGGCAATGAGTCCGGGCCAGTTTACAGTTTCAAAGGCATCGACAACAGCACCTACTACATGGCTTCGGACGATCCGCAGCGCCCGTACGCGGACTTTACGGGGACTGGGAATACGTTGCACTGCGCGAATAGCACGGTGCGGCAACTGGTGATCAATAGCCTGCAATACTGGGCCAGAGAGATGCACGTGGATGGTTTCCGGTTTGATCTGGCCTCGGTGTTTTCACGAAAGACCGATGGTTCGATCAACCTGGAAGACCCGCCGATCTTCGGGGACATCGCCTCGGACAACGACCTCGCAAGAGTGCGGATGATTGCCGAGCCATGGGAGGGGAACCTCGCCTCTCCCAACTACGAACTGGGTCTTTCGCCCGTTCACACGAATCCGTCCGGAGAAGGATGCTGCCCGATGTGCGGGCAACACCAGTGCGAATGTCCGAAAGTCACAGCGGCACTGCAACGGGGTTTCCCTGGTATTGGCTGGCGCCAGTGGAACGACAAGTTTCGGACAACGGTTCGCCATTTCGTGAAAGGTGATCCGGGGTGTGTTTCCGATCTCATGACCAGAATGTACGGTAGTGCGGATGTCTTCCCAGACTCTCTGCAAGAGGCATGCCGGCCGTACCAAAGCCTGAATTACGTCAGCGCGCACGACGGGCTGACGTTGTACGACTTGGTCTCCTACAACTCTCCCGACAGCTGGAACTGCGGTGACCGCGACGGAGAGGCCACCAGTGGCGCTGCCGTGATGCGGCTGCGCGAGAAACAGGTGAAAAATTTCCTCTGCCTTCTTCTGCTTTCCAACGGCACTCCCATCTTTCGTGCTGGCGATGAGTTCTTGCAGACACAGTACGGGGACGGGAATCCGTATAACGTGGATGGCCCCAGCACATGGCTCGATTGGAGCCGTTTGCAGGCGCACAAGGATGTATTTCGTTTCTTTCAGAGGATGATCGCGTTCCGCAAGAGCCATCCGAGCCTGGGACGTTCCGTCTTCTGGCGGGACGATGTGAAATGGTATGGAGTCAGCGGGCAGGTTGATTGGTCCGAGGCGTCTCACAGCCTTGCGTACTGCCTGCACGGAGCGTCCGCGAACGACAGCGATCTCTACGTAATGATCAACGCCTACTGGGAGCCACTGTCGTTCACGATACAGGAAGGGGAGCCCGGAGATTGGAAACGGATTGTCGATACGTCGGAAGACAGCCCTAGCGACTTTGCAGATGCAGGAACGGCTTCGCCGTTGTCGTCGCTTTTCTACACGGTGGCACCGAGGTCGGTAGTTGTGCTCCTAAGAGCATAGTGCGGCGTCCAAGTGCACAGGGGCTAAGAGCACGGAGCAACGGATGATCAGGAGTGCGTACTTTAAGTTGGATTCATGGATAGGAGATGCAAATGAACAAATTCGAATATACGGTCACAACGAATAAGACTTTCCCAGAGGCGGTGGAGGCGGTCGAAAAGAAAACAGCCGAAATGGGCTTTCGGGTTCTGCATACTCACGATTTCGCCGCAACTCTTGCGGAAAAAGGATTTCCTCGGGAGCCGCTGAAGCTCGTTGAAATCTGCAACGCGAAGTACGCAAGCCGGGTTTTGGAGAAAGATGTGAAGCTTGCGCTGATGCTGCCTTGTCCTATCAGCGTTTACGTCCAGGGCGGCAAGACATGCATCAGCACGCTCCTCCCTACGTCCATCGCGCACTTCTTTCCAAATGCTGGGATCGAGGGCATTGCAACGGAGGTCGAGACGGCAGTGGTCAACATTGTGGACGCAGCTCGGTAAAGACACGGCCAGGCGGAACGATTCGGAGTTCCTGAAAGATTCAGTTTCGTTTGCCGAGAGCGGGCGGAAGGCTAATCGGACATCAAATCACGCAAATTGTTGCCGGGATGCGGATTGGCAAATCTTCCTTGATGCCTCTCTTCCACGCAAAACATATGGTCTTCGTTGGCGTGATGTGTCGGAGCAACACGGCGTGTCTGCGCAGCGAGAACGTTGAAGGTCGCGGCTCTTTGGTGCGAGTCTTTTGGACGCTGTCTAAATCAGTTCTTCTGGCGACAAAGTGCCAACGAATGGTGAATAAAGAAGGAGAAAGTGATTCATCAGGTTTCATCGCAACTCATTTCCTTCGGTTAGCGCCAATTCCGGCAAGTCCTGATTAAATTAGTTTCTTGGCTGTTAACCGAAGGATTGCTGGGTCCGATTCCTGCGCTGCGAACTTCGCGTGGTGCTCGCTCAAACGAGTTCCACGGAAATCGTCGTGCCTTCCTAAGCTTTTCCTAAGACTCGCAACGAAAATACAAGCCCCAGATTATCCACTAACACTGGCAAAACCGTTTTTCCACTTTTCGCTCGTTGACTACAAAGGAGTTGCGTTTTACCATCGCCACTGGGAATTTCTTAGGGTGCTTGGGCAGAATCCCCCCCCCCTCTCCGCCAGATTTCAAACCTTATAAGACGGTTACGTTTGAGGTTATGTCAGTGGCTTGCCCGGATTGCAGCGGGTGCGTTGTGCGAACCGGCGAGCAGCAACGGCAGGGTATCCGAAAGAAGAAAATTTGCTACGCGTGCTACACCAACCACCGCGATTAGGATTGTTAAATCCCCTTTCAAATACTGGTGATTTTGCAAATCGGATAGATTTGTTGGAAACGCTAGAGATAGAAAGTGGTTCTCGTACCTCAGTTACCCCTCACCGAAGCTGGCCTACGGATAAGATAATCCCCCCCCTCTCCGCCATATCCTTACAAAGATTGACGTTGCAGAGAGCGTAGCGTTTACTGAGGCGATTGGTTGCGGGGCTTTTTCTCACGGCTTTATCACACTTTTATCCCTATAGCTTTTCGAACTACTGAACTATCCCACCCTCAAGCTGAGTGAACAGCGCCTCAACCTGAGTCATAGCGTTCTTTGTAACTTCGGGAACATCCTTGATGTAGTGCGTTAGGGTTGTGTTCACGCTCGAATGACGCAGCAAACCTTTCGCGGCCATCGGATCGCGAGAGATGGTACTGGCAAGCGTTGCGATACCACGGCGAAAAGCATAATAACCGTGCCACGTTAAGCGCTTCGAACTGTTCTCCGCGTAGTTCTCAGGGTTAGCTATAGCGGGCTTGATTGTTTCGCTCGCGAGCATTGCCTGGATGGTCTTCTCATTCTTAAGACTGTCCAGGTTCAGGGGCTTGCCATTCTGCACGCCTCGCAGGATCGGGCCAGCTTGATAGCCCTCCAGCGTGCGCAACTCCTCCAGCAGCTCCCGAAGCGGTTCGATAACTGGTACGGGCTTCGCAGCGCTGGCGGTTTTAGGATCGGTCGTATGCTTCCGCCAAACGCTTTGCAGGACAGTGAGAGTTTTGCCGTTAGAGCCGTAGTCTTCCCAACGAACTCCGCGTGCTTCTCCCGGTCGCAAGCCAGCAAAAAACACTAAGCCGATTGCAACTTGCGCCTGGATTCGCTGGTGAGCACTCAATTCCTTGGCGCGTCCGAGTAGCTCAAGTATTTCTATCGCTTCCTCTGGCGTGGTAGCGTGCGTCTCGCCGGGAGCGGCTGCTTTCCGAGGAATGAGCGTTCCCTGCACAGGATTGATTCCGTCCAGCACGCCTAGGTTTTTGGCGTAGGTAAAGATTCCGCTTAGCAAGGACTTTGCGTGTTGGAGTGAACGGCGTCCCAAACCTTTCGCGGCAAGTGCTATAAGCAAGTTAGCGGCATCCACCGCTTTGAAATCGCGAAGCCGAATCTCGCCTACACGTGGGCAGAGTACATCCCACAGTTTTGTGTAGCTGTTCACCGTTGAGGGT
>DATCAX010000762.1:0-5390 GCA_036512375.1 Candidatus Angelobacter sp.
TCCGCGCGGCTTCAATCACTGGGTGAAAACCTGGATGGTCGATTACGTCTCAGTGGAAGAGGTGTACTGGAAAGTTTCCGGCGAGCCGATTGATCCGCAGCAACTCCCTGAACGAGTCTTCGATACGCTCCCGGAATATGAGAAAACGCTGGCGGCAATCGAACGCTACAACCAGCAGCTCTATATCGACCCGCAGATCGATGCCGAGTTCGAAGAGATTGCCCGCCTGCGCGAGGAGCACAATCCGCTGCGCTATGTGATCTGGCTGCCGTTTCTGCGGACCTCAGATATGTGGCTGAGGCCTCGCACCGAGCTGCTGGACGTGGAAACGCGCTGGTGGGAATTCTCCCGGCATAAAGCGGAAAGCTGGTTTGCTTTGTTGTGGGCCGGGCTGAATTTGTTCTACATTGTTGCAGCGTTGCGGGGATGGCTGCTTTCGCGTCTGGGCGTTGCCGGAATTTTTGTGATTGGCTTCGTACTGCTGCGTTCGTTCTTTCTCAGCTCACTGGAAAATCCTGAACCCCGATACGTGCTGGAATGCTTTCCCGCAGTGCTGGCTCTGGCTGGAGGAGCATTAGCCAGGAGTACCGTGCGTCTCAAGGAGTCTTCGCAACAGCCTTCTTAGAATCTTCGCACAAAAAAGCCCGCCGGTGTTGAGGCCGGCGGGCCAGATCAAAAGCGATCCTGATTTTAGAAGGTGAACCTGCCTCCGACAAAGATCGTGCGCCCGTTGGCGGGAGTCACGCTCGGATTGGCAAAGTCGGTGCCAAACTGACCTTTACCCGCATCATTCAGGAAAGGATCAACGTTAGAGAAATTGAAATGGTTGAAGGCATTATTCGCCGTCAGCCGCATTTCAAAGTTCGCCTTTTCCCCGAGTTTGATGCCCTTGATAAGGGTCATGTTCGCGATGTTGGACGGAGCATCCACCAGGGCGTTGCGCGGAGAATTGCCAAACGGTGTGCCGAAAACCTGCTGGGCCGTTCTGGCATTCATAATGAACCGCACATCGTTCGAGGTAACACCCACAACTGTTGGTTGCGCCGTACCAGCAGCGCTAATGGAGTTGAGGGCATTCAGACTAAGGAGCTGCGTCGCTGGAAGTGCGCAGGTTAATGTTGTACCCGCAACGCCAGCAACTCCGCGCAGGCAAGCGTCACCGGCGAAAATTCCGACGGCGCTGGATGGTGCGTTGATGTTGCCCGTGAAGGCGCGAGCAGTATCCACGCCACCGACAAAGTTCGCGACGAACGAGCTGTCATAGAAGTTGCCGAGAGCGCTTAAGCGAGCGTCCGCCAGCTGTTGTGGGGTATACGGTTGCCCGGAGGCCCAGATGTAATCAGCCGATATCGCCCAGCCGCCCAGAACGTGCCCGAGCAATCCATGCTGTTCGCGGAAGAACGGCAGTGTTTCCAGGAAGTTGACGGTGAAGGCGTTTGGAATGTTCAGACCAGAGAGTGAATGCTCCCCGTTGGTGACATCAAACTGGTTCTGCGCAAACGCGACGTTATTGCCGGCAGTGTTGGTGCCGAAAATTTCGCTCACGTTATCTGTAGTCTTGGAGAATGTGTAACCGGTTTTGATTTGCAGCTGCTTGAACAGATTATTTGCACGGAACTCTAACTGCACCGCATGGTAGTCAGAGTATGAGGTATTGGTGCGCGTGCGGAGCGAACCATTGCCGCAGAACTCTCTGCCAAGGTCCGTGGCTGTCTGGCCGGGAGCGAGGGTCTGCTGCGTGGTTGCGCAGCCAGTGACACCTGCCGGAAGCAGGTTGGGAAAGAACTGCGCCAATCCGGCCACGGCTGGATTGGCGGATGGAAGCCCTACGTATGGGTTAGCATCCACCGACTGGAACAGATTCGTTCCACGGTTTCCAGCGTACCGTGCTTCAAAGGCTGCATTCTTGCCTATCTGCCGCTCAAAGCCAAAACTCCAGCTATAAACACGGTCGGGCGAGAAGTTGGGGGTAACGTTGCTCTCGTTGAAAGTCCGTGGATCAAAGACCCCTGGAGTAAGAGCGGATCCCAGGAGCGAACGCACATTGGGACCAGTTGGAACCGCCGGCATGGGGTGCGTACCGGGGCTGCTGATGGACTGATTGAAAACAACCGGCGTGGCGCTGGCAATATTCAAGTAGATGTTGTAATACGCCGGATCATACAGTTCACGGAAGCCTCCACGAAAGACAGTCTTGCCGTGACCCGTCAGGAAGCCACCCCACTGCGGGGAGTATGCAAAGCCTACGGACGGACCAAAGCTGTTCTTAGGTGCCGGCAGCTCAGGGAAGGTTCGTACGCTGATATCGAGGTTCGGATTCCAGAAGGCTCCGGGTCCGGTTTCTCGTTTTGTGGTCAGATCATGGAAGAGGTTGGCTGGCTGACCATAATATGACCAGGTAAGACCCAGATTTAACGTCAAGTGCTGGCTGAGCTTCCAGTCATCGCCAGCATAAAGGAATGTATCGTATTCCCGGAAATCGCTAACTGAATTGCCTTGCGCGACAGTAATGGCGGCAGGAGCGTTGGCGAAGAAGTTGCTATAGCTGCTGAAGGAGTAGATGCCATTGACCGCCGGCAGAAAAATGTTTGGCGACCGCTGGTAGGTGAAATTTACTCCTGCCTTCAACTGGTGCTTGCCCATAACGTAATTCCAGTTATCTTGACCCTGCCAGGTATTCACGAGTCGGGCTTGCGGCAGGTTGTTGGCAGGACCGAAGCCGAGCCCCCCGGTAATGCTAATAGACGCAAGGCCCGTAAGGAGATTCGCAGGAGTGGGATCAGTATTGCCGATCGTGTTCCCGCCGAATCCTACATTCAAGCGACCAAAGGCCAAACGGGTCTCATTCACCATGTGGGAAGAGAAGTTGTGAGTCCAGCTCAACAATGCACTCTGGCTCAGCGCAAGAACGTCGGTTACGTACCCTGAGGCGCCGTTGTCCTGAGTATTGAAGTTGTTGCCGCGATTGAAAATATAGCGTCCCGTAAAACTATCGTTAGAACTGAGTTGGGCGTCAACTTTTTCCACAAAATCGTACCCGTGGAAAGGAGTTCCCAGGACGCGGGTGACGCCGCCAAACTGAACGCCCGGACAGCCCGGGTTGACAACGGGGGTAGTAGTGGGAAGAACTGAGGGCTGAGTCGAGGGTCTGATTGTGGGATTGCCAGCCGAGATACCCCAAGGGCCAAATTTGGTGAGAGCTGCAACGGCGGCTGCGGCATTCCCGGTGGGGTAACAGGCTGACAGTGTTGCCAGTCCTTGTGGCGTCGGCGTCGGCGTTGAACTGGTATATACGGTATTGGCTTCAATGATCTGGTTATCGAATCCAAAGAATGAAAATACTTTGTTCTTCAGGATCGGACCGCCAACCGTGCCGCCGCTGAATTCATTATTGCTGCGCGGGGGACCCGTGAACGGGTTACAGAGTGGGTTTGTCGGGGGACAGGCGCCATTAGCAGAACCAGGTACAGCTCCCGGTTTATTGGTGTTCTTCTGAGTGTTACTCAACGCATTCAGGTAAGAATTGTTTTCATACCCAAAGACGCTTCCATGCCAGGCATTGCTGCCGGATTTGGTGATTACGTTCACCACCGAACCTGCGTTACGCCCATATTCCGGACCAAAGTTATTCGTGACGATTACATACTGCTGCACGAATTCCACGTTGGACAGAAAAAGCCCCGGCCCACCGACACTATTGTCGTTGTTGTTCTGGCCGTCAATTTCCTGATCATTGTTGCGGCCGCGCAGGCCGTTGCTGGAGAAGCCGCCGCCATTCGTGTTTGAAAAATTGTCGCTACGCGAATTGACGACGCCAGGCACGAAGAGAGCGAGACGATCCAGTCCTTCATTCTCTTGTATGCCCGCAAAGGTACTTAGAGTAAGGCCAGAAAAGGTGCTGCTAACCTGGGCCTGGGTGGTTTCAATCAGCGGTGCGTCGCCGGTAACTTCCACAGTGGTCGAGGTTTCTCCCACAGAAACGCGGATTGATCCCAAGCCAGTATCACGGCCGGCGCCAACTTGTACATTGGACTGGGTCGTTGTTTTGAATCCCTGTGCGGTTATTTCCACCATATAGGTTCCGACCGAAAGCAGATTTAGCCGGTAAACACCTGCATTGTCGGTTGTGGTGGTGGATACAACCCCTGTTTCCACATTCTTAGCCTTTACCCGAGCACCGGAAACAACCGCTCCCTGGGGATCAGTTATAGACCCTGAAATCGAGCCTTTTACGACCTGACCCATAGAGGGGATGCACAGCACCAGTGCCAACGTAACCGCGAAAAACAGCACGAAGTAGCGCAGTTTTGTATTCATTGACTCTCTTCTCTCCATTTTGGTTGGTGAAATGGGCAACAGGAAGGCGTAACTACCCTGTACAGAGTTCAGTGCCCCCACTTGCTGCCGTTGCTTTTGCGGTCGCAATCAGAGTTCCACCTCGAAAAACGTAAAGAATCAATAAGTTACGTCAATTTAGCTAGAGTCTAATACTTAATCATGGATTTTAAAACCACAATTTATCCAGAATTCGGAATATTCTGGCGGTTTGGGGCAACTCAAACCTCTCTGGAGGCATCTCGTCCTCACTTTAATGATGGCTTAAAGCGATGAGCTCGATTTGTTTTCTAAATGTTGGCTGCCATGCTCAAGACGGATGCTTTTCGAATAAAATCGGGCATTTACGCAGCACTTTGCTTAAGCGTCTGCTTGTGCGTTGATCATTCGCGGGGGGACGCTGGGCACGGAGCGTGACGGTCTTCCCCAGCGTTCGGTTTGGTAGCCCTCACCTGTCTATAAATCCAGGCTAGCATCGAGACGAATACAGTTCACTTACCCCTTCCCGTCTTTTCCTTTTCGCCCTTCCACAGAGCGGCACTGACTCTTCGCTCGTGAAACAGCCCGGACGCTACCGATATTTCCCCGTTGCGGGCAAACCGCTCGTGGTTTTCTTCCAGGTCTTCCGGGATATAACGGTAGTTGACCATCACACCGAAGGAATCGCGCAGGCCATATGGCCGCAGATTGGCAAAAGGATCAATCGACTCCAGTCGCGCACCGTTGGAAAAATGGAATGCCGCCACAGGATCATGCTGTTTGCCGCTGAGTTGAGTCAGATATACCAGCGCCAGCCTGCGTAACGGAGCCGTTAACGCCTTTTGATGCCCGGCAGGATTCTTGAGCAGTTCGAACAGGGCATCGACGGGATCGGCCATGCCTGCCTCGCGCATAAGCTCGACTGAAAATTTTTGCAGCAGGCGTTGCAGGCGTTCACGCGTAAATCCCGGCTCCGCGTCTTTCGTGCCATCGCGCACGGCGCCTTTCGCCAAGTGGTGAGTGGCCGCAGCCGCGTTTAGCGCCCGTGAAAAGCGCGGCAACGGCGAAAGCGTGCT
>DATCAX010000763.1:0-4344 GCA_036512375.1 Candidatus Angelobacter sp.
GTAAGAAGGGTTATTTGGGCTTCGGAGCGTCCGTCAGATAGGGCGCCAGTTCCGGGTTGCTGATCACGATGGTTGCGCCCTGCACCTGGATGGGATCTGCCGGCATTTTTACCTGCCCTATAGGCACTTTCATTCCTGCCGGCAAGTCTTTTACCGGCACCAGCGTCACCGTCAGTTCACCCGCGGGTAGGTCACGCAGCAGGAAGTTGCCATTCTCATCCGTTTTGGCCACGCCATGGCCCGCTGTGATTTGAACGCCTGCAATCGGAACCAGGTTGAAATCTCCGCCGGCTGAAGCGCCGGTAGTTCCCTGTGCCTGGCCGCGTCCTGTCTGGCTCACTCGTCCTCCCGCCTGGCCGCCGCGCTGGCTGCGGACCGATCCGGGCGGCATTCCGCCGATTTTCAGCTTGCCGGAATCGGCCGGCTGGGCAGCGGATTCCGCCAGCACTTTAACAAACACTCGTCCCGCAATTGACCTCATGGCCCGCGCAGGAATGTTTTCCACCACCGTGGAAACCGGCGTCACGTGCAGAGTGAAGCTGTCTTCGGGAAGTGAGTAATTCGCCGGCAGAGTACTTGCATCCACGGTGATCATGTAGTCGCCGGGAGCCAGGTCGTCAATTTCAAAATCGCCGGTGTCCTGCGCAACCACCGTGCGCCGCTTTTTGCCGTCATCCAGATTCAGGTGGACGCCGGCCAGACCCTTGGCATCCGGCGATCGTTTGCCATCCAGACTCAGGTCGTTAAATACGCTTCCCGTGACGCGGGCAAAATCGACCACGCCGAAATTCACCATACCGATCTTCTGCCGGATCAAATCGACTGAAGCCTGGTTCTTGGTGGTCATGCGCACAGGCTCGGAAAACTGCGTGAGCGCCAACGATACTGTGTGCTCGCCCTGACTGACGTCAGTGAACTTATACCGGCCCTGCTCGTCGGTTTCCGCAACTTCTCCGTCATCCAGCCGCACGCGCAGACCAACCAGACCCTGTTCACCAAAATTGAACGTGCCATTTACGTTATTGTCGCGGAACACGCGCCCTTCAACAATTCGTCCCGCATGGCGCGAAGGAATCAGCGCACCCGGCATGGCGCTGAATCGCTTGGTAAAGCCAAGATACATTAGCGTGGTCCGCTGGATGGTATTAGCGGTGTTGCCCAAGACCCAGATATTGCTCAATCCGGAGTTGAAATCAAGCGATGGACGTACCTGGTATTGCAGGGAATATCCCACATACGGTGTCCATGCGTCGGTTTTCCCCGTCGATGCGCGCGCGAAAGCGAAATTTGGATTGAGGCTGAGTTTCTTCCCTACGCGCAGCTGCGCTGAAGCCGAAATGGATGTGCTAATGGGGATTTGTGCATCCAGAAGCGCCTTGACCTCTGGCGGCAGGTTATTGGACTGTACGAAGGAAATCGGGTCCTGTAAAAACAGCGTCTGCAACGCCGGCGATAGAAGCTCCAGTTCAGATCCCAGCTTTTGCACCAGCGAGGGGTTGCGGCGGTCGTGTTCAAAGCCGACCATCATGCTTCCGCCCTTGATCAGGAATGAAACCGAATCGCGGAACGCAAACTCATCTTCTGAGCTGAGCTGCAACGGGTCCTGCAGTGAACCAACGGTAAACTGTGCCGCGTTGGAAACACGCGGGGTGATCTGGTGGCGCCAGTTGGTATCAAAGCGGTTGCCCGTGGTCGACTGACTTGAGAATCCGCCGTCATTGCGGCTGAAGGTATAGCTGAAATTCACATCATCCTTCGGATCCACCCGCCATGAAAATGCTGGAGTCACGTAGTCCGAACTGCCGGCACGCAGAATACTGCCGAATGGCTGCGTGATGGTGTGCTGATAATAGATTGATTCGGTAAACCGATCGCTGGTGCTCAGCGTGAGGCCGGCCTTGGCCGAGGTGGTGCCTGAAAACAATGACTGCACCCGATTCAATGGGAATAGCAATGATGACGACCCGCCGGCGGCAAAGAAGGTCAAGCGGTGGCTGATGTAGTTGATTTCACCGCGTCCCATTCCACCATGCGTGCTTACGCCGCCCGTGGACTGAATATTCCATTTGTCGTTGAGCTGATAGGCAAAGCCGCCGGTTTGCATCCAGTCATTCTGTCGCCCGCCGGTCGGGTTCAGGAAGTCCACCGGGGAATTGATGTAACTGGTGGTGGCAAACAGGTTCAGTCTTTTCGACTGCTTGCGCTGGAAAGAAAAGCCCGCGATGTCACGAGTTGAGCCCAGGGTAAGAAAATAAAACGGAATCGTGGAGCCGCCGAAAAACATGTATTGATTTTCGCCGTGGCGAACCGTCACGCCCGCGCCCCGCAACTCCACTGAATCCGAATATGTGAAGGCACTCTGGTGATGTTCATATCCATTATCCGTAAGGCTCACCAGGTTATCGAGCAGGCTCACGTCAATTCCTGGACTGCGGTAGGCAATGCTTCCATGCCGGATGTTGAAAGCATGGCCGCCCTGAAGATCGTTGTCCTCAACCTGCGTATTGATATACACGCGACCCTGGGAGCCCGCTGGCTGAGTCCAGTTAAAGTCATTCAAGACAGACGTCGTGTTCTGCCCCCCGCCATTCGCAATCTGCACGGCGGAGCCAAAGCTCCCCTGCGCCATCTCGCTCTGGCGGCGAAGCATTGCCGGCGACACTGTAACCTGTGGCCGTTGCACCACCCGCACGCGGATGCTGACCGGCTTGTCATGCAGGTAGCCCAGCACCACGGTCTCGCCGCGCTCCAGGCCATAAATCTGAAGGCCGTCGCCTGCAACCTCAACCCGCGCGATTTCCTGGTCAAGCACAATAACGTTGGTCAGGGCTGGAGCATTAATGGTCCGCGACCACTGCCAGTAAACTTCTACCAGTGAAGGCACGCCGTTCCCGTCAATCGACTGCGCGGCCAGGCTCGGGGCAAGCAGGCTCATGAACAGCAGGCTGCCCAGGAGTGTGACCATCACCGTAATTTGCCGTTGCAACTTCAAAGTTTCATTCCCTACTCTGCTACGCTGAACGCAATTTGCTGCGTCTCGATCCGGTCTTCCCCGTATGCCACCGTCAGGAGCGCGATGTAATTTCCCGGCGGCAATTTGCCGCCCCACTCCACGTGCATGGAGTTTTTCTGCCCTGGCAGAAAGCGTTTTTCGTCACCTTCAGCCTTGGCCACCATCTTTCGGTTCGAATCGAGGACCGCGACACGCGCCACGGGAAACACATGCGTGTTGCTGGCATTCAAAAGTTCGAAGTCCACGCTTAGGCCATGTGCTTCGGCCGGCGGCGTCACTTTCACGTTGCTCAGTTCTATCTTGTATTCTTCGGTTGTCTCGGCCCGCAGCAGCACCAGGCAACCAATACGCATGTTGGTGAACACGCCTTTTCCGTCATTCTTGGGAAAAGAAAGTTGCGGCTTCGATTGCACGAAGAGCACCGCATAGTAGCCGCCTTTTGCGTCCGACGGCGGCGTCACGATGGCCTTCATTTTCTGCGTGCCATGCGGCACCACTTCAAAATGGTTCGGGACAAACTGTATCCAGTTGGCTGCCGATCGGGGCGACGTTCCCGGTGAAGAAAAAACCTTTTCGTTCTTGTCGTCATACCAGAAGTCGGTAATTTCAACAGTCATGTCTACGGGCGCTTCACCCATATTGACCGTGGAAAGATCGAACTCGAATGGAACACCGGGCTTGAATTTTTCCCGGACTTCCCCCGGCGCCAGACCCAGGGACTGCGCATGCATCTGCAGGCAGCCAGAAGCAAACACGATGAGGGCGGCCAAGAGATACAGGTGGTGGCAGTGGCGTTTTGTTATTTGCATCTTCTTCATTAAGGCACCGTAAGCGTGAAGGTCAGGGTGGCTGAGTCATTTCCCCTGAACGATGTTGCTCCGTTCACGTTGGAAACGAACAAGCCGAGAAAACGGGTAATCGAACCGCGGTCGGCCGCTGTGTTGGTAATTTGTGTTGCTGTCCCGGCCGTGAGTCCTATGTTGTTGTACGGACCGGCGCCGGCTGCGGAGTCACGCAACTGGAGTACCGTGGGATGGGCAAAATTTGTGCTGACGAACACCTTAATCGTCCCGGTGGTTGAAGTGAAGTCGGCAAACACCGGCTGCAGAAGGTATGGGGTCGAGTAGACAACGCCTCCGGCAGCTGCCACCGTGGTGAGACCGGCGGCCGGTCCAAAGCCCAGTCCATTTACATTTCCAAAACTCATGGAGTAGTCGGATTGCGGCGTAACGGTCAACCCGCCGGTAGCTGTCGCCAGCGTCAATTGCACCGCATCGTGCACCGTATTGTTCGGGGTTGCGTTGAATGACCAGGTTGCGGTTTGCAGGATT
>DATCAX010000764.1:0-6672 GCA_036512375.1 Candidatus Angelobacter sp.
GGTCTGCAGCCAAGAATTTTCGCGACGTGGCGATTGTGACTTCGCCCGAAGACTACGCCGCGATCGCGCAGGAGATGGCGGGTTCCGGCGGAGATCTAGGGCTCCCGACACGCTGGCGGCTGGCGCAAAAGGCATTCGCCACGACAGCGGCATATGACAGCGCGATTGCAGCCACCCTGGCCAGCACATTTCTGAACGATGCCACGCAGTTTCAGCTTCCACAGGCTCACGTTACGTCCGGTCACCTTACAAAGTCCGGCGATGACTTTCCCGCCGTGCTCCGCTTTTCACTGAGTAAGGCAATGGATCTGCGCTACGGAGAGAACCCTCACCAGCGTGCAGCGATGTATTCAGACGGCTCAGACTCGGGCGTAGCCAACGGCAAACAGCTCCAGGGCAAAGAGCTCTCTTTTAACAACATTGTGGATTTGCAGGCGGCTTGGGACCTGGCGCAGGACTTTGACGAAACGATGTGCGCCATCATCAAGCACACCAATCCCAGCGGAGCGGCCACGGGCAAGACCCTGCTGGAGGCTTACCAGCGCGCCAAGGAAACCGACCCGGTTTCGGCGTTCGGAGGCGTGATCGGGGTAAATCGTGTGATCGATGGCGCCGCCGCGGAAGAAATGGCCAAGCTGTTTTTGGAGGCCATCGCGGCACCGGGATATTCTCCGGAAGCGCGAGAGAAATTTGCCGCCAAGAAAAACCTACGCCTGGTCGAAGTCAAACAAGGTGCGCAAAAATTTGCCATGAAGCAGGTTTCCGGCGGCATGTTGGTGCAGGATGCGGATGTGCGCCCGTTGACCAACGCTGATCTGAGGATCGCCACCGCGCGTCAGCCGACCGCGGAAGAGATGCGCGCTCTGCTGTTTGCCTGGAAAGTCTGCAAACATGTGAAATCCAATGCCATTGTTTATGCGCGTGAAGGGCAAACAGTGGGCGTGGGAGCGGGACAGATGTCGCGCGTGGATTCGTGCAAGATTGGCGCCATGAAAGCGATCTTACCTTTGCAGGGCACGGTGGCGGCTTCTGACGCCTTTTTCCCATTTCCGGACGGCGTGGAAGAGATCGCCAAAGCGGGGGCCACGGCCATTATTCAGCCGGGCGGATCAATGCGAGACCAGGAAGTGATCGATGCGGCGAACCGCTTGGGGCTGGCAATGGTGCTCACAGGTGTGCGCCACTTCCGTCACTAGTCAAGAATTGTAATCTGCTGCAAAAAGCAGGGAACTAAGGTCTAGAATTAGAAGGTTGATAGCCGCTACCGGTAATGGCGGCTGTGCATCCAATTAAGAAGGTAAATTTCGGTTCGTTCTATGAATTTCATAAAAAATCGTATTCTTTTATCCGGGCTCCTACTGCTCATAACTGCCAACGTGTTTGCCCAGCAGAAGCCGTCAAAAACACCTGCTGCGCCTGCAAAAAAAGAGGCTGCTTCGCCCCAGAAAGGGCCGGCTGGCAAAGACGCAACACCCGAGCAGCCGAAAGCGGATAAGAAGCCTGATCAGGCTGCGGCTTACTATCATTTCTCGCTGGCCCACATGTACGAAGAAATGATGGCGATGTATGGGCGTTCCGAGTATGCCACCAAGGCCATTGAAGAATACCGGCTGGCCATTGAGAACGATCCTTCCTCCGAGTATTTGAATGCCTCGCTGGCGGAACTGTACGCCAAGACCGGGCGCATCAAGGACGCAGTGCTTGAGGCCCAGGAGATCATCAAACGCGATCCTAACAACCTGGAAGCTCACAAATTGCTGGGACGAATTTATCTGCGTTCGCTGGGCGATCTACAGCCTGGGACGCAGTCCCGCGAAGTGCTGGGCCTCGCCATTGAGCAATACGAAGCTATTACCAGAATCGAGCCCAAGAGCGCAGAGAATCACTTGTTATTAGGGCGGCTGTACTTCCTGAACAAAGACGCGGCGAAGGCGGAGACGGAATTCAAGTCCGCTGTCAGTCTTGATCCTAATTCAGAAGAGGCCATCACCAACCTGGCCTATCTCTATAACGACGAAGGCGCGAACAACAAGGCAGCTGAATTGTTGAAGACGGTGCCTGAGGGGCGGCGATCGGCAAAGGTATATGCCGCGCTGGGAAGCACGTACGAACAGCAAAAAGATTATAAAAACGCCATTGCCTCATTCCGTCAGGCCTTGGCCATGGACAAGGAAAACCTTGATGCCATGCGGGGATTGGCCCAGAACCTGGCCAATGACAATCAGATTGACGCGGCGCTGGACGAGTATAGAACCATCCAGGACGCTGACCCGCAGGATGCCACCGCAGCATTGCGCGTGGCTGAGATTTACCGCCGCCAGGGCAAGTTTGACCTCGCCATGGAGAACCTGAAGAAAGCCAGCGCGCTGGTGCAGGATTCGCTGGAGATACCTTACAACGAAGCGTTGATCCTGGAAGCACAAGGGAAATATGAAGACGCCGCAACAGTCCTGCAGAAGCTAGTAAGTCATCCGTTACCGGCCGATGCGCATGCAGGCGACAAGACGAACCGTGCGCTCTTCCTGGAACGGTTGGGAAACGTGTATCGCGAGGCTGGCCGGCCTCTGTTGTCGCTTGAGACGTTCCGTAAGATTATCGACCTGGGCGGAGATGAGGCGGCACGCGGATATCAGGACGTGATTGACACCTACCGCGAGCAGAAGCAATGGAGTGACGCGACCAGGACCGCGCAGGAAGCGGTGAAAAAGCTGCCCAATGATAAGGGCTTGAAATTGACGCTGGCGCAACAGATAGCCGACACAGGCAAAGCCGATGAGAGCGTGCAGATGGCCAAGTCCGTGCTTAAGGGCGGACCTGAAGACCGTGATTCCTACATCATGCTTTCACAGATCTACATGCGGCTGAAGCGCTGGAAAGACTCCGAAGATGCAATTGTGCAGGCGGAAAAGCTGGCAGCCCGTCCGGAAGAGAAGGAATATATTCGTTTTCTGCAAGGTTCGATCTACGAACGGCAGAAAAAATATGACCAGGCGGAGCAGGCATTCCGGCAGGTGCTGCAACAGAATCCCAGCAACAGCATGGCGCTCAATTACCTGGGTTACATGCTGGCTGACCGCAACAGCCATCTGGAAGAAGCGCTCACGCTCATTAAAAAAGCGCTGGATCTTGATCCCCAAAACAGCGCGTATCTGGATTCGCTGGGCTGGACATACTTCAGGCTGGGGAATTACGACCAGGCGGAAGAGAATCTGCGCCGCGCCGCCGACAAGACTCCCAATGATCCAACGGTCCAAGATCATCTCGGCGAGCTTTACGCCCGCACCAGCCGCTTCAAACTGGCAGCAGCTCACTGGGAGCGCGCGCTGGATGAATGGAATAAATCTGTACCAGGAGATGTGGACCAGCAGGACGTCGCCCGCGTCACCAGGAAATTGGAAAGCACGAAAGTCAAGCTGGCGCAACAGACACAGAAGTAAACTAGAAATTCCGCGTACACATTCAGCCCCTGCACTTTTTCGATTTGCGAAAAGGTTCAGGGGCGAGATTTTTCGTCATGAGTTTGGAGAAATCCTGGGAGATTATCTCAATTGCATTCGCGTGCGCGCGGCGGTGGATCGTCTGGCTAATTCTGATCTTCCGCTTAGCACCATCGCTTTGGACTTTGGCTTTTACGATCAAAGCCATTTCACCAGGATTTTCCGCCAGTTCGCCGGCGCTACGCCCGGCGTTTTCCGCGCCGACTATACTTCGCACAAAACCCCGGTCGCGGCGTTGTCTTGATACTCAGCTCGCGAAACGCGAGATATTTCCTCAGGCGGTTTTCCGATCTCTCCGTAACAACTCTACTTGCCCTTCCACCTGCCGGAGAGTGAAGCTCTTAGCGCAATTGGAGCATAGCCAGAAATTTTCAATTGCTTTGTCTTTGGTGATAAGGTTTTTCGTGTGGAAACCAAAAAATCTGCCCCCATCCATGCGCATTAGCATTTTGGAGCACTGCGGATTGGCACACTTAGAGATCATGAGTCAGTGGCGGCTGCTTCATAGTTAGACGTTGATTTACCGCGCGATGTCGCCCGCCATCGCAAACTCCTGCTAGCAATTGCGCATTCGATGCATTAGCCGCTTGTCAGCAGAACACCAACGTTTAATCCCGGAACCAGGTCTCCAGGCAACTCCAGCCATCGGTGTCGAAAGCTCACGTTTGCTGAGGAAAAATTACGAGTCTCTGCTGCCCAGAGCTCGATTACTTCTTTGCTTTCAGTCGCGGTAGTGGTATGCCATTTGCCTTACTCCAGGTGGTAAATGAGCGGAATCCATATTGGAGAAATAATTTGTCAGCAGAGAAATTTCAGAGACAGCCCGCGCAGGTTCCATTTCTCAGCGGAGAAATGGTTCCGGCCTCCGGCTTGTGGCGCGCAGACCATCCCCGTTGTCCCAACGTGGGAGATATCTGGCTGCGCCAACAAACGCCGTTCCCACCCTGCGCCTGCTGTGGCTCTTCAATTCGCTATGCCCTGATTGAGGAGGTACTGCACATCTCAGAAGACCCGGATTTTCAATAGCCGTTGCGTACACCGCCAGCCCTCAAAACCCGCAGGCCAGATAGCCCCTCCTTCTCCAGCTATAATGGCTCCAATCCCGCCAGGAGGCGATATGAATAGGGCTATTGCGTACATCCTTGTCAGCGTGCTGTTGTTCTCTCTTACCACACCTTGCTTCGCAGATTTTCAATACACAGAAACCACCAAGATCACCGGGGGCGCAGCGGTTGGAGCCATGAAGTTCGTTGGCGTCTTCAGCAAGGACGCCCGCCAGATGACGCAAGGCACGACCGCCACCATCAGTTTCAAAGGCAACAAGATGAGACGCGAAGACAGCCTTGGCCAGGTTGAAATCATTGATCTCGACGGCCGGCGCATTACCCAGATTGACACCAAGAAAAAAACTTATTCCACCATGACCTTTGACGAGATGCGGGCCCGCATGGAAGAAGCGCGCAAAAAGGCCGCGGAGCAGCAGGCAAAGCGCAACAAAGAGCAGCCCAGCCAGGTGAAAATTGTCCCCAAGGTCACCATCACTCCTGGAACCGGATCGAAAAAATTGCTCGACTACACGGCCAAGGAAACGAAGATGCGGGTGGACATGGAGATGACGTCTGACGATCCCAAAGCCAAGGGCCAGTCCGCTAACATGTGGGTTGATTCTGATTCGTATATAGCGCCGGTCAAAGGCTATGACGAAGTAAAGCATTTCTACCAGAAGATGGCCAAGGAACTGGACTGGGTACCCGGAGCGATGGTGGGCGGCAATGCGCAGATTGCGCCTGCTATGGTCGAATACCGCAAGAGCGCCACAGCCTTGAATGGCATGCCTCTACTGTCCCTGGTGAGTGTGGGGATGGCAGGCCAGCCTGGTGCGCAGCCGCAGACTTCACGCGACGATCAGAAACAATCCAGCGGAAACCCGCTCAGCAACGGAATCGGCGGTCTGTTCGGCAAGAAGAAAAAGAAAGATGATGCCGCCCAGCAGGACGATAAGTCCGGTTCGTCAGCGCCCAGCGGCACCCCCGGCTCCCTGATGGATACCACCACAGAAGTAACCTCTGTTTCCACTACGGCCGTTGACGCAAGCCTTTTCCAGGTACCTGCTGGCTACAAGCTGGTGGAAGCCAAGAATGCGCAATGATCTCTTTCCGAGCTAAGCGAGGAATCCCTGCTTTCGCTCGCAGACCGGCAAGAAACGACGAGATCGCATCCCACTAAAAGGCCGCTGCTTTTTTATAGCGGCCTTGTGGGATCCGCCAGGGACTCACTGCGCGACCGTTCTCGCCAGCTCACCGGCTCCCTCTCTTCCTCTTCTTTGACCAGTTTTCCAGCCAATATTTCAAAGACGCGCATTCCTGGATTACCGCTTCAAGCTTTGGAATCGTTGTCTTCAACTCATCCTCTTCCACAATTCCGTCCGCCAATGTGTTGGCGATGCTTTCCAGAGCTACGCCCACATCCTTAATAAGGTTGGAAATAGCCTTGAATTCTTCTTCGGATGTTTGTTTGGGATCAGGAATTCTAAACGCCACACGCCCAGCCTGACTCTCCAGCAGATCCAGGGGCTCGTAATTGCGCAGGAGGGTGCAGATTCGGGGCAGCAGATACGCAGGCAGGTGCCTGTCGCCGCGCATCCAGTACATCAATGATCTGTAATTGGTGCCGAGTTGCTGCGCCAGCAGCCGCACATCGTACTCGGCTTTGGCTTCAATAACCTGGCTAAGGACTGTGGGAAGGGTTTTAGCGGGCACAGGATAATCCAGAGTTGTGAATTTGTCAGTTCAAAAACCGGTTCATTTTGAACGGTGAAAGTGCTCATTGTAGCTGAATTGCTTTCCTGCAATATACCCGCTGTAATAAGGATGAACACGGTTGAAGCGGTTTTGTTCTTGGTCTCTGATTGGTTACATTCTTATAATCTTTGCCACCGGACAAGTGCTCTATGGATATAACGGCGATGGATTTGACAAGACCAGCGGTTCGAAGTACTTTTCCAATCCAGACCAGCATACACATTTCTTTCCATGGGTACTTTTTGAGGAAGGCCAGGGCGTTGAATGGCGATTTTTACGCCGGCGCAGGGGTTCGCATAGCTGGGCTAGCACGACAGGACTTCATACGACAGGGGTTGGCTCAATGAAGAAGTGGTACAACTATTTCGTCTCAA